>JABDAB010000032.1 GCA_013289415.1 Gammaproteobacteria bacterium | reverse complement strand
GACACATGAATATGGTACAACCACATACCGTTATGACGCGGCTGGTCGATTGATTGCTGAAACGGATGTAGCAGGAAAAACGCGTTTTCTATTTTACGACGCACAAGGTCGTTTGCATGCTACCCTCTCCGTCACTGGTCAGGTCACTGAATACTTGTACGATGTCGAAGGACATTGCATTCAAACACACCAATATCAACAGACCGTCCACATCAGCAATCCATCCAGTTTTGAAGCGATCAAACCCCCAGCAACAAACCAGGATCGCATAAGCCAGGTGGTGTATAACGAATATAATCAATTGGCATATCAAATTGATGCTGAGGGCGCAGTTGTAGCTTATAAATATGATGCACAAGGCCACATTATCGCTAAAACCGCACATGCCAGCCGACTGAAAAATTACCAGACAAGCCGACAATTAACCGTCATGGATATGGCATTAACTCCTAATAATGACGACAGAACTACAACATATTACTATGATACAGAAGGACGATTGCAAGCTGAGGTGAATGGTGAAGGCTCCGCTACTGCGTACCGTTACGATGCCCAAGGTCATTTGACTGAACGTTGTCATTATGCGAATAAAGTGACGAGCTCCTATACAGGTGATTGGAATACAGACGCACCGGCTCTTGTCCGTAACCGTGATATTAAGACGTATAGTCTATACAATACAGCCGGATTAAACATTGCGGACATAGATGCAGAAGGTTATCTGACCGAGTATGTTTATGATGCACGCGGATTGTTAACCGATACACTGGCTTATTACACGAAACTTAAATCAACGCTCATTCTTAATGACACCACAACGCTTGATACAATTCGCCCAAATGCGCACGCAAACGACCATCACATCACAAGACGTTATAACGATTTAAATCAACTTGTTGAAGAAAACACTCAAAATAGTCTGGTCATTACCTACTTTTACGATGAGCAAGGACTCATCATCAGTAAGGTGAGCACCGACAGTAAAGCCCATGAAGCACGTGGTCAACAGTATCGTTATGATGCCTTGGGCCGTGTAGTGCAATCTCTTGACGCGATGGGTGCTGCGATATTTGCACAAAACAAGGCATTGGGTCTGGATGATATCGAAGCCATTTGGCAGCAACACAGCATTCGATATGCCTATGATATTGCAGGTCACATCATCAGTAAAACCAATGCGCTCAATGAAACCAGTCGTTATATTTACAATGAAGCCGGAGTATTAGCTTATAGTATCACTGCCGCGGGTGCTGTTACTGAGACCCGTTATAATGCATTTCAACAAGTGAATACGTCCATTCGTTATAGTGCATATTATACGGCGAGCACCGACGTCACGTTTCAACAATTAAAGAAACACATGGACAGCCTTGCGGACGTGCGTTTTGATGAGGTCACTCACTATGAATACAACACAGTAGGTCTTCTTTTAAGCCAACGCAAAGGAACTGGCGCCACCCAAACTACCACTTATAATGCCTTTGGCGAGCTGTCCCAACTTGAGCAGCGGGCAAGCATGACTCAAAATACGCTAACAGATTATCAATATGACCGTCGTGGTTTATTGCGCCATCGTATCGAGGATGTGGGCGGGATTAATAAATCCTATGAAGCGCAGTACGATGTGTTTGGCCGGATTGAAAAAGAATGGGATGGCCGCCAAGGCGTGTCGATTTATCTGTTGAATAAACGTGGCGAACAGATCCGTATTGAAAATCAGAGCCATGGGATAAAAATGGTGAGATATGATGCCTTTGGTCGGATATTAAGTGTCCAAGATAAAGCGGCCATTGAGTACATGTATGATGATGTGAATAATACCTTAGTGCTCGAGCGCGTGGGTACTGAGTCAATGATTAAAACTCAGTTTAATGCCTTCGGCGACAAACTTTCAATAACCGATGGCAACCATCAAACAACAACTTATCAATACGATGCATTAGGTCAACTCATTCATGTTGACGCACCTGAGAACACCTCCACGAATTATATATATGACGACGCCGGTCGGTTAACATTCCAGGACGATGCAGGCGGTCGTGTGCGCCGTTTTACTTATGATGCCGAAGGCCACGTACTGACCAAAACGATTGATCCAGATGGTTTGGCAATCACAACAACGTATTCTTATGATGCTGTGGGCCGCCAATTACAAGTAGTCGATGCTGGGCGTTGCACGCAGTTTACCTATGACAATCAAGGTAATTTGACCCAAACACGCCAAGACCCCGATGGACTCAATCTAGTTACGACATTAAGTTACAATGACCTTGGGCAATTGATGCGTGAAACGCGCACGAATGCTCAAGGTGCGGACCTTGTGACCGAGTACACACGTGATGTCTTGGGGCGATGCCTGACAAGTACGCTCGATCCTGACGGATTACAACTTACCACCACGTATACATATGATGATAATGACAACGTCATCAGCCAAACCGATGCCAATCAACACACAACGCAGTATGTTTATGATCCCAATAATCGCGTCCGTTACCGTATTGATGCGCTTGGGATTGTGACGGAGCACCGTTATGGAATCAATGGTAATAAAAAACAGACAACGACGTATTCACATCGAATTCCCACCGCAGTACATTACGATGAAGCCACTTTGGCCAAAACAATTCAGCCGGACGTTAACGCCGATCACCATCAATTTTTCGTATTTGATAAGCAAAGCCACCTGACGCGGTCTTACGATGGCATGGGCTATGTCACAGAATATCATTACGATGCTAATGATAATGTAATGACCAAAATACTTCACGCGAGACCCGTTTCTATCAGTAAATTAATAGCCGGCGATCGACCCACCCCCGAGGCCAGCGATCAATCACGCACCACCCGCTTTGTCTACGATGGATTAAACCGCCAACGCTTCCAAATAGACGCCAACGGGCGTCTGACGGAATCCCACTATGACACCGCAGGTCAGCTGATTCAGCAAACACGTTTTGCAACGTTATTAAATCTTGGTGAAATAGGCCAAACCTGCTCCTTAGCAACCCTCCAAGCCAAAATAAAACCCGACCCACAACACGACGAATCTATCCACTATACATACGACAAAGCTGGCCGCATGAGCACCCACGTCAGTGCCGCAGGCGTTATCACGGCCTATCGTTATGATGACGCTGGCAATCAAATCGAAAGTCACCAATATGCAACGCGGCTTAATGCCAATCAACTGATAGATTCCAATTGGATACATTTCATTCAAAGCTCACCAGATGATCGCATTACTCGTTCGGAATATGACGCCGCAGGACGTGCGCGCTTTCGCATCAGTCCATCGGGTCATACGGTCGAGCGTTGTTATGATGCAGTCGGCAATGTGATTGCTGAAATTGCGCATGATCAGGGTATTTCAGAAGATAACGCACATCGCAAACATTACCAATATGACGCCGCCGGACGCATCTTAAGTCAAACCGATGCAGCACAACACACCACGCGGTATTCCTACGATAACAATAACAACGTCATCAGTAAGCAAGACGCGAATAATTCCCAATGGCGATACCGTTACGACGACACCAACCAGCTCATCGAAACCATTGCACCACTAGTTACCTTCAGCACATACATCAATGGTTCTTGGCAGGAAGAAACACGATCAGTCATCACCGCTAATGATTACGACAGTTTTGGAAACCTATGCTCGGTGATTCGAGATGTCGGCGGCCTAAATCAAACCGTTCAATACACCTATGATGCGAATAATCGAAAATTACAGACGATATACCCCGATGTAGCAGTCAATAACGCCGGCCAAAATGCAAGCGCTGAAAGACAAGACAGTGTGCAAACGTTATTTGAAACATCCTGTTACAACGCGTTTGGAGACGTGATAGAAAGTCGCGATCGCGCAGGATACTCTCGACACTTTGCCTATGATGCGCTAGGTCAACAAATTTATGCGATAGATGCCGAAGGCGCAGTGACCCAATACCAGTATGATGCGTTTGATAATATAAGCAGCAAAACAACCTACATAAACCGAGTGTCATGTGATTACAGCGATATACAAACAATAGCAACCAGTATACAAAAAAATACAAATGACCGTCATGAATATTACGTCTATGACAAAGACCACCGCTTAACAGAAAGCCGCAAAGACCGTATCACGATGTATAATCCCCGTACCGGTGAATATCAATCATTAAGCCCCACGACGCAATTCACCTACAACGCGTTTGGTGATGTGATCATACATGCAGTAAAATTGACGGACGTTGACTGGTCGATAACCACGCACAAATATGACACTGACGGCTTAAAAATCGCAACCTTGGATGCAGAACATTACCTCACCACTTATACTTATAATGCGTCTGGTTTATTAGATAAAGAAACACAATACGCAACGCGCACGCAAGACATCAACGTTTTGCCCGTGACGTCTCCTAAAGATCGCACCGTTAGTCTTATTTACGACGCCAAAGGCCAATTGATTCAAAAAACCCTAAGGCAAGTCAGTTTCCAACGTTTAACGGGTCTTGGGTCGCAATATGAAACCGTCACACGCGATTTAATTAGCCGTTATGGTTATGACGCGATGGGGCACATGATTTCGACAACCGATCCCGAAGGCCATACCGCTTATTCGTACTACAATGCCCACGGACAACTCACCACCAAAATCGGTGTAGCCATGCCTACCGGGCGTGCAGCAACTATTTACTGTTATGATGCTCTAGGCCAACTCGTAGAAAGCCATCAATGGGCAAATGGCGCGGAACGTGCTGATGATACCCACTTCACATTAAATAAAGCATCACAAGCCGACATCATATCGCATAATCGTTATGACCCAAGCGGGCATTTAATTCAAAAAATCGACGGGACGGGGCACATTACCCATTACAGTTACGATGCCAAAGGTAACGTCGCCCGCAGTTGGCAAGTCTTAAATCAAGTCAATACTACAGCCTTGATTTCAGATAAACGCTACAGCTATGACCATGAAAATCATCTCACTCAAACAGCCACCATCAAAGCCTCAGGTTTGCGTACAACAGATGACGCCCAATACAACGTGTTCGGAGAAGTTATTAAAAAAGGAGTGAATGGCACGTTTGCAACGCAAGTGGATTACGATAAAGCCGGCCGCGTCTGGCGGTCTAATACGCAAGGCTATTTCCAGATTTATGTCTATGATTTAAGCGACCACGTGACCCAAGTCGTCACATCAACCAACGCCTTTGGTGCCGAATATGATAATAACGGCGTTGATTTATCAGCGAGTACGTACGATACCGCTATCGCTTTTAATCAAAACGCATGGCGTTACGATTTACAGCGACAGGACAATACGTATGATGCCCTAGGTCGCATGCTGCGACAAAGCCAAGATATTAGAACCCACATCGTCGATAAAAACAATTCTGTCATTCTCCCTCAAGCCACGCAAATTCAAGTGGTTGATCGCTGGGGGAATATCATTCGCCACACCAATGCCAACGGTCACACGACGCGCTATGAGTACAATGCGATGAACGTACTCACTCAACAAGATTTACCCGAGGTAAAAGCAGTCGATGAGCATGGTATCGCCCATACCGTATCGCCCGTTATTCATTACGCCATTGACAACCTGGGCCGCACCATTGCGATGACGGATGCCAACGGTCACACCGTCGCCCATGTGTTTGATGCAGAAGGACACATCACTCAAGACATCGACACACGTGGTTTTCATCGCGAC
The DNA here is from genome assembly GCA_013289415.1 of Gammaproteobacteria bacterium. Classification (GTDB taxonomy): domain Bacteria; phylum Pseudomonadota; class Gammaproteobacteria; order Legionellales; family Legionellaceae; genus DDPF01. Next base: position 14,009 of record JABDAB010000032.1, on the reverse strand, counting down.
AAAGATTACAATTTACTGGGTCAAATGATACATCAAACGAATGAACGCGGCGGAATCACCTCTTATACCTATGATAACGAAAACCGCCTGCTCACAATCACGACATCGCAAACAACACAAGGGTATGAATATGACGGCGCAGGCCAGTTGATTCGTCAAACAGATGCTCAAGGCACAGTGCAAACACTCGCCTACGACGAATTAGGTCACATGATCCAGAATACTGACGTACACAGTATGAGAAGGTATGAATATGACGACGCCGGTCGTAAAACAGCAGAGCATGACGCCAATGGCCATACCAGTACTTGGCGTTACGACGAACAGGGTCGTTTAGTCGAACACACCGACTTCGGCGGCCATCGCACAGACTATCTATATAATACAAATGGGATCATCATCAGTGAAAAATCCACCAGCGGTAAAGACCTTGCCTATCACTATTACAGCGATGGTCAATTAGAAAGCTATTCGGATAATGCACGCAGTGAAGTCTTGCGTTATACGTATGATGCTGAAGGCAATGTCACCAGTAAAAAAACCTCACGCGTGGGCAGTTGGGCGTTAGAAACGGACGATTATCAATACGACGCGCTCGGGCGTTTAGAGCACGTTATACGCCGCAGCCCGGAAGATATCGATTCAAATCTACCCACGCCCGACCATACCTTACTCTCGATTGATTATGAATATGACGCCGTCGGCAATATCCGCGACACCCACGTCACCGCCAACTACACTGGCTATCAAGCGACCAGTCACACGGATTACTACCGTTATGACGAAAACAATCGCATGACGCTTAGCAAAGGCCAGCTTATCAATGGTGAAATCAACATCACCAAAGACCAAGGCAGTGCATTGAATTATGACGAATCAGGCAATATCAGTGAAGCACAAAAATATGAAGGTGGGAACCTTCAGCGCTATACATACCATTACAACACCGACAATTTGCTAGAAATCATCCATAAAAACAACCACGACCTACAAACCAAACACTATGAAGACGGCCTTCTGAAGGAAGAAACGCTGTATGACAACGACGGCATAGCCACTCAGCACAACACGATACGCTATGAAAACGGGCGAATTCAGGGTCAAACCGTAAAAAATCGCTATTCTCAGTTGATGAGCGAAACGGATTACACATATGACAGGGCTGGCAATCTCACGCAGTTAATCACCAAAGCCCCCGCGCAGGGTAAAAATGCAGGCTACACTCTGAAACATGAATACGGCTATGAATTGTGGGACAGCTACCTTCAAAAAACAGATAACCTGACGCAATCGATGGATAGAACCGCCACGATCTATGGCAAAAGCATCCACAATTATGACATCAATGGGCTATTGCAAGATGTAGCCGACACGCAAGGCGGTGTGAATAACAACACCACGTTTTATTATGCAAGCAACATTGACGGCGTACGCGCTCGCAAAAACAAAGACGGTCAAACCAGTTATTTAACCGTTGCAGGTAGAACCATCGGTGATTTACGTCTAGACAAAGACAACATTCAGCATCTCGAGGTTTACGGTGGCTTCACGCCCGAGGGTATTGCACCAAAATCAGCCTTTGAAATGGGTCTTGCAAAAACAATCAAGCCCGTTGCCGGAACGCTCCAGGATTTTTTAAAACAACAACAAAAAGACGTGGTCTTACCTGAGTCGTCACAAGACAACTTAGGTGCCTATACCCTGAAAGCTGGAGACACGCTCGAGAGCATCGCCTTTCAAATTTATGGCGACAGTAGTCTCTGGTATCTCCTGGCTGACGCAAACGGCATCACCGACCGCACAGCACACGCAGGCGAAAAAAACAGTCAACTACATATAGGCTTGCGCCTCAACATTCCCCAAGCTGCAAAGGGTCAGCATCACTCCAGCCAAACCCACACAGTCCGATCCAACAGTGATTATACCGGCGACACCAGTGCCACCGCATACTCAGCAATGCCTCCCGCACCGCCACCACAAGGCAACAAGGCTTCGAAAATATTTTCGATGGTCATGGTCGCGGTCACCGCAGCAGTAGTCATGGTATTGAGTGCCGGCGCACTAGCCACACTCATGGGTGCAAGCGGCGGTTTAATGTCAGCAGGCCTAGCCGTCCTGGGCGGCTCCTCCACGGCCGGCATGGCGACAACCCTTGGCATAAGTTTTGCCGCAGGCTTCACCAGCAGCATTGCTGGCCAAGGCGCTGCCAATCTCTTACACCTTCAAAAAGGCATCGACTTCAAAGGAGCCCTACTGACCGGACTAGGCGCCGCCGCCACAGCAGGTCTTGGTAATTTATTAGGCAATTCAAGCGACTATGTGAAGATTAAAGACGCAATGGATGCCGGCCCATTAAACAAAGTTTTCAGCGTCTCCAGTGCCACAGAAATGATGGAACGCGACGCCCTGAGTCAAAGTCTTAACTTGGCTCTATCCCGTCATCAACACTTCGACTGGCTAGAGCTAGGCGTATCCAGCGCCACAGCAGGTATAATGGGCGGCCAGACAGTCAAAGACTGGAACACCAACCTCAACGAAAAAATAGGATCATCCAGCACCTTCGTCACATCCGAACTCCAAGCACTGGCCACAGGCAGCATCACAAACCGCCATTTCGACGCCACCCAAATCCTAACCGACAACCTCGGCAACGCCGTGAGTTCAACCATCATCCAAGAAGCAAAGGCACAAAGCGAGCCGAACTACTCACCTATTCCAGAAGACGAAAACGACGGTGGATACTGCGCTATCCCAACCGAAGAAAACTACTCCCCCATGCCCGAAGGCACTTATGAACGCCTCAATCAAGAAACAGCACTCCGCCGTCGTCTTGATGAAGTGGCTGCAAGATATATGAATGAAGCAGGTGGGGATGACAGTATGCTCGCGAATTCAGGTTCAATTTTTGGAGTGGTTGGGGATGCGGCTTATGGGGGCGGGGATATGTTGCCGGTGGGTCAGGGGGCGTTGGCACTAGATCAAACCGGAGTAAGTTTATCTAATTTTAGTTCGAGTAAAATTGAGCAAAAAAACAATTTTAATTTAACGGATGCTAAAAATGGATTAAAAAAAGTGTATGATCAGTATGGTGCAGATATGGCTAAAATAGTTGAAAAAATGTATAGATTTGAGACGGGACACTTTGATTCGGAGCAATATCATTTGACCGGCACTCCTGGCATGGAGGCCCCGCCGGGTGCAAAGGCTCCATATTATGGATGGGCGCCAGAATTTTTTGATGCGCACCCAGAATATGCGCCAACTGGCACCACGGCGCTTCATGATGGCAAAGGCATATCTAATCTAGGTGGGAACAAGCAAAAAGGTTTGGTGCAATATGTGAAGTTTTCATCGGTTGATGCCGCTATGTTGCATTTAGCCTACCGCATAGAAAATGTATCTCACGGTAATTTTGCAGAGTGGCATTCGCGGACTGACTTAAATGCACAAAAAAATTATAGAAATAGTTTGAAATATATAAGCTGGGATTTTACTAAACAGTTCATGAAGGAGTCGAGATAATGTGCAAATTTTTTAGGTTATTATTTTTTTGCTTCAGTCTTTGTGCGTGTCATGAGAACTGGGCGGTCGCAGCGGAGAATGCAAATCATGATTTCGTCAATATGTCATGTAGTGATCTAATGCTTGGATTGATTAATGAAAGTTCATTTAGTAAAAAATTCCATGATAAAAGGATGGCGCTTGAGTTTTATTTTGAGAGAAGTAATGATAAATATATGGTGCTTAAATTTGTTCGCAGAGCAGGGGTGGATAAAGACGGAATTTATGGAAATTTTAAGCTTGACTTGGTGAATCGAACATTAAAATTCATTGATCCTAGCCCCCCAGTACCAATAAAAATCAATAAAGATTATATTCCATTTATAGCGAAGAAATGTACCCCAGATCAGAATTTATATGGCAATACTGGGCATCTTCCTGATCCAGTATATGATGGTGGTGGCTAAAATCAATGCTGAGGATACAAAATATTGTTGATTGTAGTTGTTTCGATAGAGGGCAATATGATTGAGGAATGATATACTCAATAAGAATATCTCAGCACGGCTTTTATAGCCGATGGTATTTTAGCTTAACAGAAAACACTAGGTAGGATTTATGACCACAAAACAAGAAACAATAGATGCTATTGTAGCTGAGGTTTTTCAGCTCGATAGCCCTAAAATAGACCAAACAAGAAAAGGACAAGTATCGGAATTTATTACTTCCGCTGTTAATGGCGATACACCCAATACGCATCTTGTAATAAATGCTAGTGTAGATGAAAACAATACAGGCGCCATTATTTATATCCTTACAAATCTTCGTTTAATTAAGGTCGACATTGCTTTAAAAGAAATTAAATCTAGTAGTTTTCGCCTAAATACACTAATTGGTATTGATAGAAAATTAATAGATGACGATCAAATAGAATTTAGTGTCGCGTTTCAAAATGGATCTTTCGGATTAAGATATTCCCAAGATTTAAAAAATATAACTGATTTTTTTCAAAAAATAGAAATGGCAGGTAAATCTTAAATGGCTAAACGACCCGTTCAATTTAAACCAACCGACAATATTAGCGACAAACCAGACAAAAAAGTTTCATACCATGTTTTTTATGGAGCATGCACCCTTTTAGCTGCTCTGCTAGCGGGATTAATTACTTATGTAATTACAACAAACGAAAAACAAAATGAAAAACAAAATTCAATTAATGATCGGCTAATTCATGTTGAAGCCAAAACAGATCGAGCCGACTCCATTAATGATCGTGTTGTGAGACTTGAAACTCAGATGAAATTTATAAAATCCAAATGACACCGAAGCGCAAATGTATTTGAATATAGTTTAAGAGGCAACAATCGTTTCGCCAGATGACTCCGAGCCGCGACTGTCGCGAGGTTAGTTTTCCGATCAATGGGGTCAGTGTGGATTGATTAATGAAACCCTTTGTCAAATGGACACTCCTTAATCAATCCACACTGCCCCCATTGATTGAATACATCGAGGCCTACTTCACATTTTGAATTTGCGCCAGTAACATATCCGTCAGTTCGGCATACCCACTCTTATTGATATGTTCTATCGTAACAGGAGAAATTCTTTTTAGCTGGTCTAATGTCAGACTCAATGTTGCACTTGCGCTATTCGGTATATCTTCGCTAAGAAGTCCATACTCAAGAGCCATTGGTGCCATCTTAATAATTGACATCAGAACCTCTCTGATAATATTTTCATCTTTGTTTAACGTACGCACATAAAACTTTGTTATAATTCGATTTTCGGATTGAAAATCCTGCTTTTTACCAGTCCATCTAGGTTTCATTATTTCATGAGATTGCTCAGTTAACTGACTTATCTCCTCCATTACTTCTAATGCTTGAGAAATTCGTGCATCTTCTGATATCGCATCAAAAGTTGCTGATAAATTATCAATTTTTTTACATTCTCCATCAAGTATGGTTTTCTGTTCATTCGATAATTGCCTAAACCAAATTGATTTTCTCAAAAGGCCTTTAAGTGGCTCAAAAAAATCCTGGAGTAGCTCAACAGTCTCTTGATTAGATATGTTTTCCCGTATTAAACTTTCAACCATGTTTTTATGATAAATAAAAAGTTCTTTTTGAATCTCTAAGAGTCGGTTTGGCATAAAAGGCCCCTTGAATATGATGTTAATTATTAAAATTATAGCATTAATTGCAAAAAATATTCATTTTAGGATTTGGTAAGTTTTTGTCATTGACCATGCACTAATCAGAGCTACAAGCATCAGCAAGCAGAATTATCTTGATATGCTTATGCGACCAATGGGGTCAGTGTGGATTGATTAATGAAGCCCTTTGTCAAATGGACACTCCTTAATCAATCCACACTGACCCCATTGATTTTGCAGTTTTAAATAGTCTCCTGAATTGGAGTGATTGTACGACTTATATTGAGCAGAAAAGTAAGGATGCAACGAAAATGTCAAATATGATAGAAGAAAAACAATTAATATCCCACGCTGTGGCAGTGGAGGATATTGATACAATAGTTCAAACAATTTCTACACGAGTTGAACATAGTAAGTTCAAATTTTATACTACAAAAAAACGTCAACTTGACTTGTTGCAACAAATGAGCAAATTTAATTTTGGTCGCTTTCTATTACAAAATAAAGGTGTAAACGGATATTGGACCCATTATGTTTTAACGTACCCATGGTTTGGGAAAAGAACAGGATTGAGTGATCAAGGAAGTCCATTGTCAAGTCTTGAAAAATTCATTTTAGATATTCCAATGAGGGCTACACAGGAGCGCTTCCAAGTATTTTTAAAAGAAAATCAGACTCAAGTTAAAAATAATGCAAAGCTAGCATGTATCCCTTGTGGCATGATGGGTGAGCTTTTATATCTGGATTTTAATGGCATTGACAATATAGAGCTAATTGGCATCGACTATGATGCCAATACATTTAGTGACGCCCAGCGACTGGTAGTACAAAAAGGATTATCAAATTTTACGACACTAAAACAATGCAATGCATGGGAGCTTAATATTCATAATGAATATGATTTGATTTCTAGTAATGGATTAAATATATACGAATCAGATAATACGAAAGTTACCGCACTATACAAACAATTTTATGATGCATTAAAACCAAGCGGAAAATTAGTAACCAGCTTTTTAACGTACCCACCTTTTGCCGGCGGAAAATGCGAATGGAATATTTTTAAACTGAAGTTAAAAGATCTGTTTCTGCAAAAAATCTTATTTTTTGATATTTTGCAGGTAAAATGGCAATGTTATCGAACGACGACGCAAATGAAGGCCATGCTTGAATCAATCGGCTTTCGAAATATTAGTTTTATTTATGATGAAATGAGGATGTTCCCCACCGTGGTGGCTTATAAATAACTAGAATACTCCAAGTCACCAAGGATCAATGGGGTCAGTGTGGATTGATTTCAGTGTGGATTGATTAATGAAACCCTTTGTCAAATGGACACTCCTTAATCAATCCACACTGACCCCATTGATTTCCTAAATTAAGCAACAAAACCAACCCAATAAATGCATTTATTGTTCTATGTGTAATGTTTTTAAACTAATTTTAGATGAAAAAATATCTATATTTTTCAAAGCGTTATCTCAGAACGACCACTTTTGGGGGTTTGTACACAGGCCCCCTATATGTAAAAATCTGTAAAATAATTTTACAACTAGAGGGTAAAGCGGTAAAATAATGAACAATGTTGGCGGATGGATAGAGTATAATGCTCAAAAAAAATATTAACGAAGATATTTTTGACCCATTGTGTGACTATTTAACCGAAGAAATCGCTCAAAAACAGATCCTTTCAACAAATAAGACACAAGGATCCTCTTCTAACTTAATAAGAGAGACAGCCGCCTTGCGTATTCAACACGCATGGCAACTTTCAAATATAAAAAAAGTCCTAAGTAGTGATCCATATCAAGCTTATGTATCCCTGATGGACCCCAATGATCAACAATGGATGTTGTCTGTGATGATGCTTGGACAACGCCAGTCTGATTTTAAATCAGGTGTAACACCGATAAAAAATCCGCTCATTTATCATCGGGATTACCATCGCACAACCATTAGTGATAGCAATACCACAGAATTATTTCCAGATAAGGTTAAGGCGAACGATCATTTGCTTCTTCCGCTCGTTTCATTGAAAACAACACCTATTGACCGTTTATTAAATGATTTTTTCATCGATAAGTTAGATAGCTTAATGTTAGTAACAAGTAGTGATAATCCTTTTACTTTTGTTAATATCAACAAATATGGCTTGCCTACACAGGATAAATGGGCAGAATTTAAATATATCCAGAATCTGGAGAATTCGATACAGGCATTGGGACTCATTGCCTCTCCATGGGAGATTGCTTCTGCTTATCCTTATCGAGATCGAGAAACGCCCCAGTTCATAAAATACGCGAAGAACTCAACCCTAATTGAAGACGATGCCATCAGAAGACTACGAAGATTGGCCAACAATCGCCACGCACCCACCCATAAAATAGCGCAATCATTAGAAACAATAATGTGTGATTTGCCAAACTTGACACCTCTGGCTCTCTATAGAGTGAACCTCATCTTAAATATAATCACTCTATTTTATGCTTATGATTACAGTAAATTTTCCCAGCATGTGTACTATATCATTCACGAAATAAGTTTGGGGCTCCTTGATACTTCAGATAAACATTCTCTTCATGTTCGCTTTGAAAACTTTAGCACAACCTCAAAACAGAGCTTCATAAACGCGCTGGGCTTGAGCAACGATGACTTACAACAACAGCATTTTATTGTAGCGCCGACATTGTCGGGCAGTCATGCTCATATCATGGGGTTACAATTAGCCAAGTCCATGCATACTGACTCTGGAGCATCATCAATATATTCGAATGGTGCCTTAAATTATTATGAATTTAAGCACTTTTTGATTGAGAACACATCAGATGAGGCTGATGTTTTTTGTATAACTACTGGACCCATTTGTTATGAAGTCATTAATCCGGGTATCGATATTAATCTTTTTGTAAAAAATCATCTAATCGATAAAAATAGAACAAAACCAGCAACTTTGTTGATTGATACAACAACGACCTTATATAAAAATTTGAAGTTGAATGAAGAAACAAAAACAATGGTGAGATCAGGACAATTGTCTATTATTGTACATGAAAGTCATCAAAAATTTGGATTATTACATACTGATCAGGCTCAATGCGGACGGATGATGGCTTTTTGTTCAAGACAACATTTTGATGTAGTTGCTTTAAATGATTTACAAGCAAAAGCAGAACAAGATTATAATGAGCACCTTGATCTCAGGATAGGCGTGTATATTAGTACTCATTGTGCTTCTTCACTTGAAGAGATCAAACAGCAACATTTTAATCAAGGTGCTTCATTACAGCGATTTTTAAATCGTTTTTATTTTGTACCCGAAACTACTCCAATGGACCCTGATAACTTATTGGCACAGGATGAACGTTATTTTTGTATGAATTCAGGGTTTCACAACATTTCTAAAAGACATAGCTTTGGTCATCATGATACAACAATTATTGACAGGGGTTTACGTATCAGTGCAAATGCTTCAGATCAACTGGATTCATGGCTAGAAACAACGAAACTGTATATCGAGCGTTACGAACATGAAACAGTCAAAGATAAGAAAACGTATTATAATGATTTATTGGTTTTTTTACTTGAATATGGCAAACATAAAACGCAATTACATTTAAAAGAGCAAATCATTGTGTTGACGATAGCGTATCAGTTGATTCGTCACGCGCCTAACCAACTAAAAAATAATCTTTTCTTTTTTATATTGCTTGAAAGCATTATCCCATTATGCGACTCCCTTCGGCATCGTCCAGTGTATACGTTTATATATACCTATTATGCCCAAGAAAAAAAATTGATTAGAAAACACATGAATACTGAGCAATGGCCTGTGTTCCTTCAACTGTTTAAATTTTTATTTAATCAAAATGTCACTTTTGATTCGCCCGCCTATACTTGGATAGGAAAACAACCGTTGGCTAGAGCCATGGACTCGGTCGTAGACATATTAATGAATTTTTATTTTTTAATTCCTAATAGTGATGATTATATCGACCAGTGTGTGCAGTGTTTTCAGGGAGTTACACGAGAGGAATTGAACGATAATTTATTAAGAAGGCAGGCGCTACTGACTGCCATTAATGAAAATAACACTGCTACTATAACCTTACAGTTAGAAAAGTTTTTATTTCGCGATATATTTCTTGATAAAAATTGTTTAACACCTCTGTATGCCTTAGTTGCTCAGGGCAATAGTGATGCTATAAATGAACTCATTAAGCGAAACATCTCAATATTTACACCAGTTGATCGACATGGAAGCACGTCTGTTTTATTGGCCGCTCAATTAGGTAATAGATTGATTATAAAAATGCTTCTTGATGCCGCCTATGCATTGCAAGAACCAGACACAAACGGCATATTATCCAGCGTAGACAAAAACGGGTGGAGTGCATTGCATTGGACGGCTTTTCATGGTGATGCATATGGCAGTCGTAAATTAATTCAGTTAAATGCGCCTATTTGCTATTTAACATCAGATGAAGAACACCCAGTTCATCTAGTTCAGTCGCCTGCAAGTGAAGTTTTTGAAGAATATTGGGTAATAAAAAAAATGTGGCACGAAGGATTCATCGACCCTAGTAAAGTTCCAATTTTTTATTCTATTTTTCGACAAAGTTACGTAAACACAAACAACAAGTCGAGTCTTTATGAAAAATATATTCATGCAAGTAATCGGGATGGATTGTCACATAAAGAAGTAAGCGAGGATAAATATACTGAATTTTTATTGGCATGGTGTAAATCTGGTATAACTCATTTTATTGAAGAGTTAGCATCAATTCATACTCCGGAGAAACCAATTATAGAAAAATCAAGTGTTTCAATTTCTTCAAGAAATTCATTTTTCCAAGGCGCGATCAATCACCGTTTAACCAGTACTCCCGTTGTAGCGAATGAGAAAATGGACTGCTGTACTATTTGTTAATTATTAACGCAGAGTATGGGGGCTTCGCTCTTTATGACAGGCGAACGCATCCTAGTTATGTGATTAGCTTGACTGGATGTAGTTTCTATATTAATTATAATTAAAGGCCAAATATCCGTATTTATACGAATAGAGAAGGAGTTAGATCAATGGGGAGATCAATTACTATTTTTTGTGCTAAAGCAACGCAGCGATCTGGAATCAGTGTTCGATTAAAACCAAAATCAGTATTCAAAATCGCGTTAATTTACTCATCCAAGTGAAGATGGTGCAAGTGGTTCGTTGATTAAAACATACTGGTCTTGGTCAATGGATTGAGTTAACGCGCCATTTAACGTTAAGATTTGCTCAAGATTCTGTATTAATTCTGTATCAAATGGGGCCAGCTGATTGATAATTAATAATACTTTAATTATCAGTTTTTGATTTTGTTTATTTATATCAATGCGGATGTTCGGACAAAACACCGCTTTCATGATTAGATCAGGTGGAAGTATAGCACCCAAATAGTTTATAAGTTGTTCCTGTGAGTCTGTCGACGGCAGATCAATTGAAATCATGATTTCTTTTTTATTTTTAGTTTCATCAATTGAAAAACCATCAACAATAGCTGCGATATTTGAACGTGGATATGTATAACGAAAAAAAATCAGTTCATTAACAGTGGAAAACCATGAATAATGCGTCATTTGAATCTCTTCAATTTATTGGAGGTTATAAAAAACGTATACAGTGTGTTCATAAATAATGCGATTAATGGGGTCAGTGTGGATTGATTAATGAAGCCCTTTGTCAAATGGACACTCCTTAATCAATCCACACTGATCCCATTGATTCGCTCACGGGCGTACGATCCCGCGGACAAGCCGCGGGACGTCGAGATCGGAAATGTCAACAGACCCTAATTATTTGGAGCTGGTAACAAATCTTTTAATCTTTTCTGATATCTCAAACATAACTATATTATGCGTTACAATCCAAACGAATTTGTTTCTTGATCTTCGTGAGGCTCACATGTGGCATCTTTAATATGTGGCGTTGTTGAGTTTTTTGAAGTCATTTCATTATAAATACGCTCATATGCGTAAAAAAATGGGTAACTAACAGGCAAACTTCCATACGCGCCACCTATTGCAGCATAATTCATCGCGTTCCAAGCAGTTGAAGTTAATAAAAAGGCATATGCGGCTCCAAAGTTACTAATCTCGCAAGCAGCGGATGTTGTTATGTAACCTGCATTTTCAATTATTTTCCCTGGAAAGGTTGCTGCCTCAGCAGCAATAAATTTAGGGCATTCTGTAGGCATCGTTTTTTTTGAATAAAGTGCTTTACCAGCACCATATGCCGCCCCAGCCATACCGCCGATCGTGACGCCTGTCATTGTAGTTCCTGCGCTGATTGCTAGATAGCCAGTTCCAACATCCTTTGCAACTTCAAAAAATTTCATACCTTTACACCAATTATATAGAGTTGGTGTATTTTAAGCGATTCGTCTTTTAAAGCAAGATGAAATCGGTATCTGTTATGGCCACCAGAAAACGCTCGTTTTTCTGGTGATTCAATTCCTTAAGATCAATGGGGTCAGACTCTGAGGTATCGACACCTTTTATATGTCGTCCCCGCGAAGGCGGGGATCAAGGGTTAATATGTTAAAGTGCAAATACCTTATTAATTGATATGCTTAACGTTTGTGCTGTCACGCGATTAGAAGCATTCACAAATAAAGTACCGTCCGTTGTGTACGTAGTACCTCCACTGGTGGTGGAACTAATGAAGCCACTTGAATTGTTGTTTTTATAGGCATTGGTTACAGAGTAAGTATAATTGCAATCTAAAAACCAACTGGGACTAAAGTAATAAGCCGCGCCAATTTGCATAGCCCCACCCCACATCCATTTTGAATTAGAAAAATTAACTTGTTCACCTGAAATATCCGCGTGTACACCATTTATATCGGCGTAACCAATTGAATGATAAATATTAGACCTGGCCCCAATAACTGAAGGCCCTGCCCCCAAATATACAACGCTATTCATAAACGAATGTCCAATGAATGGCATTAACGCTAACTCATGTTTAGAATTTACTTGTGAAGATTGAACAATAACATTTCCTGTAAAAGTAGTGCCACCTACGAGCGACGTGAATGTTCCAGCCTGAGGAGAATCAATAGCTTCGTCATTGGCGACTGAATCTAAATATTGGTATAAAAATTTAACACCCCAAAAATGATCGCTACCTGTAAAATTCTTGAAATAACCTCCTTGTACTTGCGGAGCAAACGTCGAATTAATATTATGATAAGGATTCGCAGGGCCGCCCGCCTCTCCAAAAGCCGTCAATGCACCGCCTGCAAAGACATCAGACACTCCACTAGCAAACAAGTTTTGATCGGTTTTAACAGAATTATAACTTCCACCTAGACCAATAAATAAACCAGCCTCTGGCTTATTCTCTGTGGATGGACCCATTCCTCCTGCATGTATTACGCTGCAAAAAGTTAATAAACCCACTGTACTACTTAAACTCAATTGTTTTAGCACTAAACGCTCCTTGTGTAATAATTAAACTCATGATCCAGTTTTCGCAAAGTATCGGCAACAGTTAGGGTCTGTTGACATTTCAGATCTCGACGTCCCGCGGACAAGCCGCGGGACGTCGGGCTTCGACAGGGCAAATGTCAACAGCCCCTAATATCTTTCATATTTGTTTTCTCGTCAAATAAATCAGATATTCAAGATGGCTGAATCTTTTTACTATACCTTTAAATATTCACTTTTAAAATAGTGGAATCAATGGCCGTGTGGTCATCGGGGGTAACCACCGACGGCCAAACTCCAAATTGCGATGTATGGATATCAATATAAATCAATCCAGTCTGGCCCTAATGGCACTAAGTTAAGGAATTTTTGCTCAAATTCAGCACGAACGGTCTTGTGAACATTCCTTAACTTAGTTCCATTAGAGGATCAATGGATCAATGGGGTCAGGGATCAATGCGCGGCTCTTGACACTAGGCCCTAGGTAGTTCCTCCGGTCCCGAAGAAAGTGCCATTGTCAGGTGAAGTTGTTACAGAACTCCAAGCGCTTCCTCCATCAATGCTGATATAGAGCAGAGGGCGGTTGGTCGCGTCATCTTGCCCTGCGGCAGTACAAATAGCTGAAGCGCCTGTACCCGTGCAACTTGTTGCGTTGAAAGCGCCATTGTCAGCTGAAGTTGTTACAGAGCTCCAAGCGCTTCCTCCATCAGTGCTGATATAGAGCAGAGGGAGGCTGGTCGTTAAATCTGACCCTGCGGCAGTACAAATAGCTGAAGCGCCTGTACCCGTGCAACTAGTTGCGTTGAAAGCGCCCTGGTCAGCTGAAGTTGTTACAGAACTCCAAGCGCTTCCTCCATCAGTGCTGATATAGAGCAGAGGGGTGTGA
>JABDAB010000031.1 GCA_013289415.1 Gammaproteobacteria bacterium | reverse complement strand
CCATGATTAAGGCATGGGTAGTTATTGTGGCAATGACCGCATGTGGGCTCACGCATGCCACAGCCAGTAGTGGGTTTACACAGCCTCATCAATTGCAACGTGCATACCTTGCACACAGGGGTAATGCATATAACATCCCCAAAATTAATATGCCGTCTCGTTATGCAGGATTGAGTGATGATTTTATTGAATGCTGTCGTGGCGGTGACATCGACTTTTTTGTAGGTGATGCAGACGAATGCCGACGGCACACGCGTTGTCTTGCGATCAAAGAATACAAGGTATTAACCAACTGGTATCACGATGATCTGCCCAATTATATTGAAGCAGGGATGCAGTTATTAGCAGGAGAATCTTCATGATGAAACCATTGTTTGTAGCCACAGCACTATTTATGAGTAGCTTTACGCATGCCACAGCCAGCAGCGAGCTCTCACATTTTTTTGACAACTTAGGCTTTGCGAACAACGTGACCGGTAGCCACTCGTATGAATCACAGGCGGCAGGTTTTGCGTCTTTAGGTTCGGTGTATGCCCGCAGTCAGGTGCGCAATATTCAAATCGCACACGTGGATGTACCAGGGATGCGCTCAGGATGCGGCGGTATTGATGTGTTTGCTGGTGGAGCCTCTTTTATCAAAGCCGATCAAATTGTCAATTTCATGCAATCTATTTTAACCAGTGGTGCGGGGTATGCACTCAATTTAGCCCTTGAAACCGAACTACCTGAAATTGCGCACTCGTTGCAATACATGCAAAAACTGGCCAACGACATCAATAACACCAATTTTAACTCCTGTGAAATGGGTGAAAATCTGGCGGCGGCAAGTTGGCCTAAAACGCGCGCCGAACACCAGCAGTTATGTGAGGACATTGGCATGCACAGTGGCGGGTTTGCTGACTGGGCAAAGGCGCGCCAAGAGTGTTCAACGGGCGGCAATATTGATGCGCAACTGGATAGGGCGAAAAACGACCCTGCTTATAAAGAGCGTGTGTTACTGGACACTAATGTGGTGTGGGATGCACTGCAACGCAATGAGTTTATTGCATCAGACAGCAGTCTTGCGGAAGTTTATATGTCGATTTCAGGCACGCTGGTGTTTGATGATAAAGGTGCGATTCAAACCTATCCATCGTTAGCCAGCAATCAGGATTTTATCAAAGCATTATTGTATGGCGGAAAGTTACCGAGCTATCAGTGCAAGGATTCGGGCGCAAAATCCAAATGCGTGGACATCAATGCCCAAGGCAGTCAGCTGATTTCCCAAAAAGATGCACTGGTGTTTCAGGTGCAAGGTTTGCTGGATGGCATTTATATCCACATCAAGGAAGGCACTGAATTAACGCCCTCGCAAAAGGGCTTGATTGAGCTGACGCAATCATCTGTATTCAATTTAATTTCAGCCAGCGCACAACAAAACATTGGCATTCAAAGTAGTTATGAGTTGGCGCAAAGTGTCGCGACCGACTTGCTGGCGCAGTATTTGGCAAACTCGCTGCAAGTGATCAGGGCGTCCCTTGCAGGCAAGGACATTGGTACTAAAAATGAAGAACGGCTGTTTAAAAGCGTGCAGGTGGCACAACAATTTGTTGATCATTTCAATGCCGAGAGTCGTGCACGATTTAACACCGCCTTAAAAACAAATGAGCTGGTACAAAACAACGTGAAGCAGGCATTGAATTCACTGACGCCAATGCTTCGTCAAGCCTATGCAGGAGAGTCGCAATGAAAGAGATGCTGATTTACACCCCGCAAAACGGGGAGTTTTTTAAAACGGTTTTGGATGGCATGGTGGCTTTGCTCAACACAAGCATATTTCATGATGGAATTGAAATCATGATGATACTGGCAGTTTGCATGGCAAGCTATCAGTATATTCGTGGTAAAAAACTGGAGTCGCTGGGGCGGTTTATTGTCACATCCTTCATTGTGACTTATTGCTTGTTAGGTATTCGCGTGCCAGTGGCCATCATTGACATGCAGGAAGCGGAAGGCGCGGGAAGTTCCTTAACAGTGGATGGCGTGCCATTGGGCGCCGCCTTGCCTGCAGCCATTATCAGTGGTTTAGGATATGGGATCACGTCTGCATTTAGTGATGTGTTTCACATGCCGCAAGATTTGGATTACACGAAAACAGGCATGGTGTTTGGGGCAAGAACATGGCTTGCTGCTACCAATACACGCCTGTCGATGTCACCTGATTTAGCTGTCGATATGTCTGCCTACATTCGGCAATGTATTTTTGCAGCCAAACTATTGGCCAGTCATCAGATCACACCTCAAGAGCTGGTCAACAGCCCCGATTTGCTCACAACCTATTTTCAGAGCCCATCGCCTATTTATCGTGTGATTTTGCATGACGGTAGAAACTTAAGTTGTATAGATGCCGCTGGCTACCTTAAACAACAATTGCCACTTGCCGCTAAAAAAGAATTAAACCGGTTGGGTGAGTTAATGGCGAATGGTACGGTCAGTGACAAGTCGAAAAATGCAGCGTCAAAATTCAGTTCCAGTCTGCAAGCAGCACATGAATACAACATGGGCGTATCAGAAAATGCTGCCAACATCCTCATGCAAAACATTTTAATTAATGCCACGCGGGATGCGGCTAGTGATGCGTTTGCCTTTTCAGGCGCTGATGCCGAGCTTATGAATTACACTAACACGAGCAGCATGCAAAAAATGCACGTCGCAGAAGCCAACAGCTTTTGGTTGGCAAGTTATCGCCTGCCGTATTACATGACGGTCATGTGGATGCTGACCATCTGTATTTTTCCTCTGGTGGTATTGGTGTCATTGCTGCCTACGCGTCAAAACGTGTATTCATTCTATTTGCAATCGCAAGCCTACCTCTGGTCGTGGCCACCGATGTTTATCATCATTCATTTTTTTGTATCCCTAGCCTCCAGCACCAAAATAAATATGTTTGGTGAAAAAACAGGCGGCGTGACGTTTTCAACGATTGATTCACTGGCAACCATGCACAGCAATATGGCTTACACGGCGGGCGCCTTGGCTGCCAGCGTGCCATTTTTGGCTTATTACATCACCAAGGGATTGGCATCCGTATTAAATCAGGCAGCCCAGCATTTTGGTGGCATGGCGCAATCGATGTCGGTGAGTGAAGCGCAGTCTGCCGCTCAAGGCAATCTGTCCATGGCGACCTATAGTGGTTGGAACATGAATTATGACAACATGAACGCGCACAAGTTTGATACCAATTATCATCACGCAGAAGGGCGTGCCACCGTGCAAACGGCTAATGGGGCGATGTTGTCTGAAACTGCTGATGGTTCACGTATAAGTAATATTCAACCGGCGATTTCAAGTGCTGCGGTGGGTGTTCATGGTGCTGACCGGGTTGTTGATTCCTTGCATCAAAGTGCCAATGAATCGTTTAGTAATGCATCTCAACATCGAACAGCGGGGGATGCGCATATTCAGGCTGGCTTGAGTCAGATGAAAAACTTCACGGCCACCGATACCAATGATTACCGTAGTGGGGAAGGGGTGAGTAACACAACGACCGATAGCATTAGCCAGGATTTACGCAAGATGAAGGATGCGGTGACGCATTATAACAAGCACCACGATGTGACAGGGCAGGTAAGTGCTGATGCCGCCATTGCCTACAAATTAAATAGTGACAAGGCTATCTTAGGCAAAGGACTCCAATGGGTTACTGGTACCTCACTGGATGCTTCCACTACGTTTCGGACGCAAGGATCTACCGGCCATAGCGTGCAATGGTTTAACAACTCCAGCGACGGACAGGCATTTAATGAAGCATTCCATCATATGCAGAGTACCGTTAAAAACAACCATCTCGATACATCCGATTCGCACAATTTAAGTGGGGTGGAACAAATGGCTGCAAACTTCTCGTCAGGCCAGTCCTTATTGCAACAGTCGTCAACTGAATATGCCCATGGACAGCAACTTCAAAATGCGGCAAGCCACGCCCAAGAAAATGCTCAATCGATTGATACTAATTTGAATCAGGTTTATCACGATTGGGTGGTGTCCCGCGAAGGGGCTCATGGTGAACAGGTTATGCTGCAAACCGACAGCGCAAGCATTGCTACTCAAAAACAATGGGCGAGTGATTTTTTAAATTCTAACGCCGGTCAAAGTGCCGTGGGTTCAGAAGTCCATACGGCTTTATCTCGAACGGGGGCTGATGTGCGCGCCGATTACAAGGCGGATGTCGCCAAAATAGTTCAATCAAGAGGAATACGACAAACCTATCAACGCGATAGTCATGCAGTGGATTCGGCAGGGATAAAGGGGGGGTTGACACAAATGAGCACACAGAATCTGGCTGGCGCTCAAGATTTACAAAAGGATCACCGCAATAAATCGGTGACAGGCGATGCTTCAACCGTCGAAAACACCGTGGCCGATACATTAAAAGCCACGGACAAAACGATGGAATACAAAAAACTTAACAAGGAGTAATGCAATGAATAATCACGACTTGGAACAGGCCATCAAAAGTGATTTAACCACCCTGTCTACATTTAAAATGGGTATTGTATCAGCTGGCGATTTTTACCCGCCGTTGTTGAAGCTTATTTTTAAACTATCGCTCATGCTGCTGGTGATTAATACCCTCGTGCGTTTGGTCTTGAAAGTGATAGGGGTATATCACCCGGCAATCACGATGAACTTGATGATAGGAACGTGGGGTGGCTGTTTGATCGTGAGCTGTCTCATGGGGTTCTCCTTAAGTCGCCTGCTGCTGATTAGCAAGATGATCAAGGGTCGTTTAAAGACGGAGCGTCTTATCAAAGAAAAATACTGGCATTTTAGCCTGCTGTATTTTGGGATTTATACCGTTGCCTACATGATAGCCAACGCATTTTGCGACTCAGGAATTGGGCTTGAGGACATGGATCGTGAAAAAATGGGCTCCATACTTATTATTTTTGGCGCGGGCTTTTCACAATTCATTGCATTCGTTGTCTCAATCGTTACAACAGGTCTTCTTGCAGGGGTAGAGTTCGACCGCCTAGGCCTTAGTGCGCTGTTTAATGTTATAGCAGAGGTTGTCGTGAAGGCTAAAAATTCAGCACAACACATCAACTCAACCAAGGATTAATGATGCAAAAAAAAGGCATTCAATTCATCCGTGGCGGTCAGATTTTTGATTACAAAACCAAGATGATGTTGCAGGTCACGAACCGAATTCTTGGCTGGGCAATCGCGATCTATGGGCTATTGGTACTCTGCATCATGGGCTTAACCTCATTTAAAGCGCTGAAATTGCAAGCCATGCAGGTTTACTGTGACTTTTTAGTTCGTATCGGTTTTGGTGACTCGCCTGTTTGGCATGGGGCAGGCGGCAGCAGTTTTTCAGCGCATTATTTCCTTACATCCAAGGGCATTCAAGCGCTGGTGCATGGGACACGTACAACGCTAATCAAAAACGGGGTGCTGGCCTTGATTGCAGGGGGCGTGATTTACGTTGGGATCACTTGGTTTTTTACCCGGTTTTTCATCAAAAAAGGGGAAAAGTACAGCCATGACAAGATTGTTTCGGGCACACAACTGGCGATATCGCCCATGGATGTCATCAAGTCGGTAAAAAAAGGTTCCAGGGGTGTATCAGATGTGCGCCTGTTAACGATTCTCCCCATGCCAGCACGATCGGAATTTCAGGGAATTTTCTTTCATGGCTCAACCGGCTCTGGCAAAACACAGGCCATGATGCGCTTGCTCGATGAGATAAGGCGGCTGGGCGAGCCTGCCATTATTTATGACAAGGAATGTTCCATCAAACCCTATTTTTTCAATGAGGCGACGGACATTGAATTAAACCCGGTCTCGGAAAAGTGTGCCAACTGGGATTTATGGAGCGAATGCGATAACCCGATGGAATTTGGGAATCTGGCTACCTATTTGATTCCTAAATCGGTTCAGGGTAGCGATCCGTTTTGGGTAGATTCGGCACGTACGATTTTGACCAGCATGGCATGGAAGATACGAGGTAGGGACGATAAGAGTGCCATCCTGTTATTGCAATTGCTGCTGACGACAACACTTGACCAGATGCGCGACATATTGAAGGGCACGGAATCGGAAAATCTGGTATCCAAGGAAATTGAAAAAACGGCCATCTCGATCAAATCGGTTCTCGCCACCTACACCAAAGCCCTGCGTTTCTTAGAGGGACTGAATACGAGTGACGCGCCGAAATTTTCCATCAAGGACTGGATTAAAAATGCAGTCGATCCGGAAACAGCCAACAAAGGCTGGTTGTTTATCACCTCGCGTTCAAAATACCACAAGGAAATTAAACCCCTTATCTCCCTTTGGTTAGGGCTAGCCATGCAAGGCATTCAATCGTTAAAGCCGAATTCAAACCAGCGAATATGGCTGGTGATGGATGAATTGGCGAGTCTGCATCGACTGGAAATGTTATCCGATACGCTGGCTGATATTCGTAAATTTGGCGGGTGTGTTGCCATTGGTATTCAGTCCATATCCCAGCTTGAATTTTTGTACGGCAATCATGAAGCGCATGCCATCACTGATTTGCTCAATACCAGCTTGTATTTTCGTAGCCCTAAAAGTCGCGTGGCAAAATGGGTGTCTGAGGATTTAGGCGAACAGGTGATTGAAGAGGTGCGCGAGAGCCAGTCGTATGGTCCGAATTCACTGCGGGACGGAAACACGATTGCGACACAACGTGTGGTGCGCAAAACAGTGGATGCCGGAACCATCATGACGATGGAAGATTTGGAGTGCTTTGTGCGGGTGATTGGGAATCATCCCATTGCACGCATGAAATCGGACTATCTGGAACGTACGCCGCACATGGAAGCGTTGATCGAACGTGTGATTGATTTTGATGCGTTGGAGAAAATTAATCGGGATGCCATGTGCGTACAAAATAATCCTGAGGTAGATCCTGACGTTAAAAAACTGCGTTCCATGGATGAAGCAGCCTTTCGGGCTGGTGAAGATGCGGATGTGTTGGACAAAGATAAATCTGTCAATCGATTTGCCAGTATTGATGTATTGGAAGGCATTTTAGAACAAGACGAGGCCTGCGTTTAAGCGTAAGCGATCCACCACCCAAGGAATAACATGATAACCATTAAGCCCGTTACCGATGCCGCCCATGCTGGCAAATATTACAGTGCAAAAGATAATTATTACCTGAGTGATATTGAGACGCTGGACAAGTCTACCGGATGGTATGGGGAAGGGGCTGCTGATTTAAACCTGTCAGGGCAGGTCAGCCCTGATGTATTTTTACAACTGCTACAAGGGCGCATGCCCTCTGGCCAACAATTGGGGCGGGTTACTCAAAACGAGGAGGTCGAGCATCGGCCGGCAACGGATATCACGTTATCCGCGCCAAAGTCGGTATCACTTTTGGCTCTCGTAGGCGGGGATGCGCGTTTGTTGGAAGCGCACAATCAAGCGGTGCGTGACACGCTGGATGTGATTGAAAGCATGGCCAGTGAGGCACGGATAACAACAGGTGGGGAGACCCGTTTTGAAAAAACGGGCAATCTGGTTATTTCAACGTTTCAGCACACAACGTCCCGTGAACTGGATCCGCAATTGCATGATCACTGCCTTATCATGAACATGACAAAACGTTCAGATGGTTTATGGCGTTCGCTGTCCTCCAGATCAAAGCAGGACAAGGACAACCCTGACAATGGTTTTAGGGAAATCATATACCGAAACCAGCACTATTTTGGTCTGGTGTACATGTCATCACTGGCCAAAGGGACGTGTGATCTGGGGTATGGAATTGAGATTAAAGACCGTTTTGGTAATTTTGAAATCACGGGTGTGCCGCAGAATTATATTGAAAAAATCTCCCAACGCCGCCAACAAATTTTGAATGATATGGATAAAAAAGGATTAACCGGTGCGAAAGCCGCCGAAAAATCCAATGTACTCTCCCGGCGTCCAAAAGAATCCGTTGACAGTCAATCTCTTGGCAACTACTGGAAGGCCGATGCCAAAGCGCAGGGCGTTGATTTGGATGGGCTGATTGAACAATCGAAAACGCGCGGGGAGGGGGTTATAAAGCCCCTGGATGGGATAATGATTTCAGGGTGCGCCGTCGAGGCAGTCAATGATGCTCTGGAGCACATGTCTCCATACCGAACTAAAATAAAGCACGCCGATTTAGTGCGAACAGCTTTTGTGTTTTCAACAGGCACCGTCCATCACGAGGAGATTGAAGCCGAGATTGCCACCCGGTTTAATGAAAAAAAAATAATGGGTGTGGAGTCTGATTATTACACCACCCATGATTTATTACAGCAGGAAAAAAATTTTGTAACACGGGCTCAAGCCACCGTTGGCGATGGTTTTAGTGTGCAATGCAACTCGTCCGGTGTGGCCGCCAACATGCTGACAGGTAAAGACAGACTGCAATTAATCGATGTGAATGGGCTGACACATGAAAAAAACCTGCTTGAATCACTGGTTCACACGACTGAAGAACAAGGATTGAGAGCTATCGTTTTGCATATTGGTCGTCTTCAAACCAATCGACTGGGCAACAGCATCTCGCGCGATAACTCCACGATATGGAAGTCCGTAAAAAATTTCTTCAAGGCCGATTTAGTGCAAACGGTGGCGGGTTTTAGTGCGCGTTATGACAAGGACAACCCGACCGATTGCATCAAAAATGACGTACTGATCGTGCACGATGCTCAAAAGCTATCGTATCGTGACCTGTCCACCCTTGAACGCCTGACAGCCCGCACAGACAGCAAGCTGGTGTTGTTAAACAACACGCGATCCAGCGAGGGATTTTCAGCAGGCAGTCCGATGAAGGCACTAAAGGATGCAGGATTTAATGCGGCAGTATCCAAAACGCATGAAAAAAACGTGCTGGTGGATATTGTTCAAACCACAAAAGCCCATCTGGATTTGGCCGAACACTTCACCCAATTGCCACAAGACGTGCGCGAGAAAACGCAAGTGTTGGCTTTAACCAATAAGGATTGTGTAAGCATCAACACACACATCCGTGAACAATTACAACGCACAGGCATTTTGTCGATTCAAACCAAAACGGTTAACTGCTTATCCACTCAAATCTTAAGCGACACCCAAAAAAAACATGGCAAATTTTATGACGTAGGTGATCAAGTCACCCTGAATCCATTTGAGCGCGGACAGGAACAGTATCGAATCATTGAAAAAGAGGGCAGCACTCTACTTCTGGCGGATAAATCCGGCGTTAAACAATCCATTGAACTTAAAACAGATAACCCATTCATGGTCACAAAAACACAGACATTGGCCTTGTCTGTTGGTGAGCAATTGGTGACCGAAAAAAATATTCAGTTAGGGCGCATGCGGATTGAACGCGGCGAGGTGTTTTCAGTGGATGCCCTTCGTGACGACGGGGTGGAGTTGAAATACAAAAATGCCAACCTGTATTTTTCCAATCATGAATTGGCCGAGCTGTCCTTGGCATACAGTTATGTCAGAAAACCATCTGCCGTTACAAAAAATGCTGAGTCTGCCTTAATATCCTTAAGCAGTTATCAGCTGAATAAAAACATCTTGGGCGAAATGGCCGACTTCGCGCCTCTTGTCAAAGTGTTCACAGAGGATAAAAACAAAGCCATAGCCCAACTGGACAAAGCACAAATTAACTGGACGATTAGTGAGGTGGCAACGGGCGCGCCATCACGTTTGTATCGGGACATCGCTTTTGCGGGTGACTCATTACACAAAGATCTGGAGGCATTGAGCGCCCTCATGTGTGAAAACATTCACGAGATGGACGCCGCGAAGGTGGCGCAGCTAGCTGTATCTTACACGACGGCCAAATTATCAGAACGCGACGCTGCCTTTGAACACAAGGAACTACTTACGCAAGCCATGTTTTTCGCCCTTGGGAAAACGCGTATGTGCGATATAGAAAAAGCCATTGAGGAAAAGGCCTCCACTGGTGCGATCATTCACGCAGACACCTATTGGATTTCCAAAGAAGCACTCGACATGGAAAAACAAATCATTAGTAACAACATTGAACATCAGGGAAAACTAACCCCCATCAGCAATCACGAACACCTGCTGTCCTTACCATCTACCTTAACCCAAGGACAAAAAGATGCGATAAGTTTAGCACTGACCACTACTGATCGTTTTGTCACGGTCCAAGGGTTGGCAGGCGTTGGCAAAACGACGATGATGCGTCAATTACAAACCATGGCCAATGAAAAGGGTATCAATATGGTGGGTCTTGCGCCGATGCATACGTCCAAAGATGAGATGATTGCCAATGGCATAAACGCCATTACCATCGCTCAATTTCTAACTGACAATACCCATTATTCAGAAAAAACACGATTCATCATCGATGAAGCATCCATGATAGGCAACAGGGATTACCTCAGCTTGCAACAAAAAATAACCAGATTTAATGCGGGAGGGATGTTTGCAGGCGACATGACGCAGTTGCAATCACCATCCAGCGGCATACCCCATGAATTAACCGTCAAAACGGGTTCTCAAAAAATAGCCTACATGAATGAAAACATTCGACAAAAAGACAGTCCAGTCCTCCTAAAGGCCATCATGCACGCATCAAATCGTGAAATAGAAGCATCCTTTGCAACGCTGTCCACCATGGATCCAGAAGCGTTTGTAAAACGGCAAGACGATGCGCCTGCCCACCCCAGTCACGCCGTAATTACCATTGAATGCCAAGATAAAAAAACAAAAAAAATGGATTACAGCCCCATTTATGCCGCCATCGCCACGGATTTTCTAACGCGCATACCGGAACATCAGGAAAAAACCATAGTGATTGCGCACGCGCATGAAGACCGAAAACAAATCAACGCGCTCATTCGGGAGGGCTTGCAAAATCAGGGGGCAATTTCTAAGGATGAGGTCAATTGCTTGAGATTGCCAGCCAAATCGATGACAAAAGCCGAGCTCATGCACGTCAAAAATTATGCAGCGGGCGATGTCTTACGTTTCGATGCTAATTTTTCAGTGGCAGAAAAAGGCGCCTATTTTATCGTGGATACAATCAGTGGGGATAGTAATCACCTGCATTGCACATCCAGCATGGGCGAAAAATTTAAAATTAACCCAGCCACCATCGCTCTAAAATCCAGAATGACGGTTTACACACAAGATAACTGCGAATTGGCCGCGGGCGACAGGATAAGGCTTCGCTTGACCGACAAACCTCGCGGGCATGTGGCAAACAAGGAGTACACGGTTGAGCGCATTGCAGAAGGGGTAGCCCATCTTCAAGGCAGTGATAAAACCAATGCCATGACTCTGCAATTAAATGACAAGAAAGATTGCCATTGGGACTATGCCTACAGCCGGACAGCCTTTGGTGCACAATCGGCTACCGTAACGTTTGTGCTGGCGCTGGAGCTGGCCAAACGCCAAAAAGCGACCACACACCGGTCGCACGAAATTGATGTCACAAGGCCACGTTATCAGGCTACGGTTTACACAGAAGACACACCAAAACTGGTGTCACGCATGTCAGAATTAAAAGGCGACAAGCTCTCGGCGTACCAATTGTGGTTAAAGAATGTGCTACCCAAACCAGCCTTGGCGACCAAAGAGCCAACAGTAACACGCAATGAAAAACAGGCACCTGCCAAATCCATCAAAATAACACCACAAGCACTGAGCAGTCAGGAGATCAACGACGCGCTGGTTGTGCAGATAGAGCCCCTAGCAGAGCGTTTGCTAGGCACGCCTAACCGCATGTCAACCGCTAATAATTTGCGTTTTGGCGCCAAAGGCAGTTTAAGTATTAACGCTGTAAATGGATTATGGAATAATTTTGAAACCGGAGAAAAGGGCAATGCCTTGCAGTTGATTGCAGTCCAGATGGGGTTTAGTGATTTCAAGGATACTCTTAACTATGCCAAGGATTTCTTGAACTGTCCTGACACCGTGAGTCATGGAAAAATTCAAAATAAAACAAACGCTAAAGAAACCAAAGTCAGCACAAACACAAAAGCGTATGCGAAAAAATTATATGATACTAGTGAGCCCATTAAAGGAACGTTGGCTGAGCGCTATTTGAAGGATTACAGAAAAATACTTAACTACAAAGAGGCCGATCTGCGCTTTGTTCCGGAAATAAGTACTTGGCATGGTGATAAAAAAACGAAGGTTCCCGCACTATTGTGTGTTGTAAAAGACAGTAATGGCGAGTTCAACCACGTGCACGTGATACGCCTAAATCCGATCACAGGCGATAAAGACGTGGCATCAAATACAGAAAAACAAACCTATGGGGCAATGAATGGTTGTCCAATTGAATTGAATAAAAAATCAAACAGTCAAACAACCTATGTGGCTGAGGGTGTTGAAACAGGATTAAGTGTTTTAGCAGGCGATCCAAATGCCAATGTATTGGCTATAACGGGGAAAGAAAGTTTCAAGAACATTGATTTATCGAGATTAAGCAACAAGGTTGTTTTGTGTCTTGATAATGATGGTGAAGCTACTTTCAAAACATCCATTATTGAAAAAGCGGTGTTTAGGTTGATCGAGGCAGGGAAATCCGTTGCATTGATGATTCCTAAAAAAACAGGCGATGATTTTAATGATGTGTTAAAGCGAGATGGCGCTTCTGCAATCAGGCAACACATGGAAAATTCGGTTGATGCTAAATCAATTTTCATTCATTCAACTGAAAAACAAATCGATAAGAATGAATTACAAGAAAATAATTCGTTGATAAAGAAATTATTGGCAATTGAAAATAATCAGATTGCCGGATTTAAGTCAATGGCGTCTGTTCATGATAGTCATTTAAAAAATATATCAACCTTACAAAAAAATCATGATTATTCGCTATCAAATAAAATTAATTACAATGTTGATCTTTCAAAAACGAATCATCATAAGATAATGGAAAAAGAAATTTAAACTGATAATTTTCCATCCATAAAAGATTTAGCCATGTTTTCAATAACGGTAATGGCTGTCTTTTCATCGTATGTTTTTAAGCGAGATTTATCTTTAATAAAAACATGCCCAAGCATTTCCTTTAGTAAATAATTATTCTCCATGGCTTTATTTAATAACTCAGATAATATTGGATCCATACTATTGCCATCATCGTTTTTATTCGATGCCAGATGAACCCTTAGGCCAAGATCGAGAAGTTTCAACGCCACAAGATCGATTTCAATTTTGTCATGTTTAGCAATTTCAGAAATATCGTTATAAACATTTCTGCCTATATCGAGAGTTATTTCCATAATGTTTTATCCTTAGTAATTGGGGTTGATCGAATGCCAATGCTATTCATTGAATACCGAACTTGGTTATACTGAATGTCCTGGAAGTCGCCACATGTTTTATTAAGATAGTCAACCGCCTGATTTCTGACTTGTGTTAATTTTTCTTTTGGCAGTTCTTCCGTTGCCAGCAATGTTTGCATTCTTGAAAGATACATTAAATTAGGAATGGCAATGTGCATATGTTCAATCATTCGTTTCATGTCATTGTTCATTTCGTCATGTTTTTTACTGATGTCAACTTGATTTAACTGGCACCACTTTATAAGTGCTTTCATCGCTTTTCCCAAAGACAATTCGTTGGATTCTCCTTTGTGAATTTTATTTGTGGCAGCAATGCCTGCCAAATAATCCAGTTCATTTTGAGATAATCTCGCTGCTACGGTGATCATATTTTCCTCTTTATGTCTTGTTGGTGTTCTTTTGTTTAGTTAACCAATGTTAACCCTGTACAACATTGGCTAACATTTTGTTTACTATTGTTAACTGAGTTTACATTGGTTAATAATATTTATTTATAATTGTTAAATCAATAGTATAGGATAATTCGTAAGTTTACAAATGTTTACTGAATATTAGCGCTCATGAAAAGATCGATTTTTTATTGGTTTTATGAAAAAACGGACTTTCGTTAAAAACGCTATTCTTTTCAAATGGTTAGATCTGGGTTTTTGCAATATTTTCATTGCGTGGTGTGTGGTTCCTTTTTATTTGATGCTGCTTCATTTATGTTGTCTTGTTTTTGGTTTTTTCTATTTTTTGGGTAGTTGTCTTTTTTCTTGAGCGCGATTTATTGCGTGTTTGTGATTTTGTTGTTTTTACCTTTTATTTCTCGGTTATTATTGATTGATGGTTTTTATTGAAGTTGGTTTTGGTGTTGCCTTTATTTTAAGATGTGATTAATTCATTGGAACCTATCGTGGGTGTATGTTAGAATTGATTTAATTTTAATTAAATCAGGATTGCATCATGGCTAAAATCAAGAAAACGTTATCGGCAAAAGAAATGGAATTGCAACAAATCATTATTGACACGAAGGCAAAACTTAAAAAGTTACAGGGTAAGCAAAAAATTGAAATTGGCGAGCTGGCTTGTACCCATGGTTTGCATGCGTTCGATTTAAGTGTATTGGATGATGCCTTTAAAAAATTAGCTGACGAATTAAATAAGTAATATAATTTATTAGGATAAAATTTATGGCCGCAAGTATAAAACTAAAACATTTGTTTCATCCGGTTTTCGTTATATTTATAACGTGTGCTTTGTTCGCAACAGATTATTTTAAAATAAGTCCTGATTGGATTGAATTGCACTCGGATCCTGTTTTTTGGACTTTTGCTATTTACTGGACTATCGCATTGGTTTTATTTAAAAGTGATATTAAGAAAAATAATGCCAGCAATGATTCTAATTTCGTGAAATACGATAACAGATAAAAAACAAACGTGGATCTATATTTATGACAAAAAAACAACTCCACAATCCACACGATAAACTTTTCCGCGCTTCGATGCAGTACCCTCAAGTGGCGCGTGAATTTTTAGAATTGCATCTACCTGTGTCAATTAAAAAATACTTGGATTTTAATAGCATTGTCACGTGCCCTAATTCCTTTATTGATAAAGATCTGAAGTTGCTACAATCAGACGTTTTATTAAAAGCCATGGTCTTGAATCAAGAAACCTATTTTTACATTCTTGCCGAACATCAAAAGAAACCTGATCAATTAATGGCTTTTCGTTTGATGGAATACATGATCAAAATTTGGGATTTGCACATTAAAGAAAAGGGAAAAAAACATGCAATCCCGTTTCCTGTCATCGTTCCGCTGGTCTTTTTCACAGGCGCTGGTCGCTATAATGCACCCATGACATTATGGGCGCTATTTGGAGATCACGCCGAAAGCATGCGTCGTATTTTACAGTCACCATATCTATTGATCGATGCAAACACCATTCCTGAAGAGCAATTAACGTCTCGTATGTGGTCAGGCACCATGGAATTCATCATGAGAAACCGTTTTAAACAACATCCTGATGAAGAAATTCAAAAAATAGCAGGTAATTTAAATCATCTGATACATGAAAAAGATCGTCAACTTGTGTTAGAATTACTATCATACATCGTAGATATTGATGACGAACATCGTACTATTCAGGATTTCATCGGTATCATTCATGATTTATCGCCTGATGTGGAGGAAGAGATTATGGGACTAGCTGCAAAAATAAAAGACGAAGGTAAGATCGAGAGTAAGATCGAAATCGCACGGAGTATGCTTTCAGACGGTGTTGAGCCAGTATTTGTTGCAAAACATACGGGATTATCCTTGACAAAAATTCAAGGATTAAAGAAAAAATTGTGATGGTTTCAAATAAATCATCACATAAGATCACCCGTGGTCCCTCACTGTAGCCATGATTTAGAGGGAGGAAGATATTATGACAATGGCCGAACAAATTCGACAAAAAGGTATGCGCCAAGAAAAGATATTAGTTGCACATAAGCTTCTTAAAAAAATGTATGATGTAACGCTTGTTGCAGAAATTACCGATCTGCCTGTATCTGAATTAGAGAAGATCAAGAAAACACTACATTAATGCGGTTGTTTTTAATTACATGGATTTGCGGATCGAATTGCAAAATCAACGAGATATGATATATGTCAGATGTTATGATTATCCAAAAGAGTGGGCATGACCAGTTTACAGTGATTAACCAGTGCTTTCAAAAGAACTTCTCTGATATTACGCAAGACTCAAACAATCACGTTATCATACGTTGTCTAAATCAGTTCAAAGAAGAGCTTTTAAACAATGACTTCATTTCATACGAAATCGAAGACGATGAAATCACCCACAGCGATAAAATTCAGTTTGACCTAAAGCTTTACCATCAATACCCACAGGACTTGGCTCGGTTCGTATCCTCCCAATTTGGAACAGCGCATGCTTTTGTATGCAATCGACAATCATTTGATGGGATCATTTTTGTAGGTCAACAAAACAACCTCTATATAACACAGCTTGTGTTCGAGTATTTAGAAAATATTGCATCAAACATCTATACCAGTTATTTCCAAAAGTTGAAACGATACAAAAAACAAGAAACCAAAGAGGACAAAGCGCGCGATCATATGGAAGATTGGCTTGATGATCTTAAATATTTTGCTCGTGAAGCGCGTTTTTTTGATATCAGTGACGAAGAACTTTTTAGTCTCTATGCCAAACAACATTTTAAAACAACAGGTCAGGAGCACAATGCATGGCAAAATGTGGCTAAATTATTGAAGCCCATTATCAACAACATGAAAGACGATTCAATTTCCTTCGGTGAATTAAGAGATAGAATTAATAAGCATCATCCTGAAGATGAGGTTAACAAAATCATGCAAGAGGCTCATGACTTTAATGACAAAGATTTGATCTTATCCTTCAGTAAAAATTATTTTGATGATGATGAGCTTTTTTGGGACGAAGAAGAATAGCATGACCAATCAACAGAAGTGCACACAATGAGCCACCTGATTAATATTTCCCGCTCAAAATAAAACACATCTTATTATAGACAATTAAATGCCTCTTCAATGCTGGTGCGGGTTCTCGAGAATAGGCCACTTACCGGTGTCGAAAAAACATCTTGAACTAGTTATGGATAAATGACTCGGAAATTATGGCTTATCAAAAGCATATTTAAATGAATGTTGTAAAAATACTGTTTTGTTCTGAATAGCTTCAGCAAACCTTGATGATAAAAGCATACTGTAAAGACCTTGACGAAATCTTCCATCTTTATTAACAATTATTTGTTCACGTTCAGTTAAAAAATTAATAGGCGCATCTTTTTCTATAAGCCCATTTTTTTTCTTGAAATAATTAATTGCTTGAACTAAATTGTTGTCCGAATGCTCTTCATCTAACTCAAATACTTTTAATACATCAAGTACACCATCCTTTTTTGCTTGCTCATATTGTTTTTCAAGCGAGTCGCAGAATAAAGCATATTCAACATCATCATATTGCTGGTCATCGTCACTATCGAAATTATTTCGTTTTGTTGTCATTGAGCACCTCTCGCTTGATATCCTCCCCTCTCTAAAGGAAGGATGTCAATGTAATCAACCTGATCCAACATCGGAGCTTGATAATCAATCATGTCGTTTTCTTATTCGTAGTTTAAGCTGGGGTGTTCTGTCCGTTTTTGGCAGCAACCATACATCTCTTTTTCAGATGTTTAATTTCAGCCTCGGCATTCAGTAAATTAGCTTTTAAGACAGACAATTCATCACGCAACTTGTTCACCTGTTTGTTACCAATGCATTTAGAAATAACCACCGAAGTTGTGGCTACGACTATAGTATACCCTGTCACCATTATTTCCAGCTCAAACATAACATCACTCCTTCTTAAGGTCGCCTACAGCCACCATAAAGACAGCCGGATCATAACTAAATCAGGTGCTCTTGTCGAGATAGAGCCAGCAAATCTTTTATTAACAAATGAATGAACATGCCCGTTAACCTATACATCAACAGTGGATTTTTTCTTCAGTGTCAATGTTCTTTTCGTACACACCACTTCAGGCACATCATTCACGACAGGTATTGTTTGTATGGTCTCCGCCGCCATTTTTTCCTTCACAGATTTTTGAACCAGTTTTACCTGCCTAGCTGCTTCGTTCCACTTTTTTTGACGCAAGCTTACAGTGTCTCTGGCCAATGCAGCCGCCTCATGGGTTACATCCCCGCTCGGAAGCCCTTGCAAATCAAAGCGATCCACACCCGCTTTCATGCATCGCAGGTAAATGTTGGAACGCACATAATGTCCTATGGCCGCACTCACCCATTTTTCTTCAGGCATGCCGTCAAGGCCAGTGCTCGTGATATCTTCTTTTATGCCAATTTTCAACGGTTTGACATGGGATGAAAACAACAATGGAAATGCATTGCGCAACCACAACATGGCCTGAGTTCTATTGGTGTTCCAAGCTAGATCGGTTTGTTTGCTCATCGTGTTAAATCCTATCGAATGTCAGAGATTATATTTCCCCAGTGTTCCATAAATTTTTTCACCAATCAATAACCTGCTCAAGTACTCATGAAGAGCAATCCAGTCAGGCTATGACAAACCAAGACCAGCAATTTGATTTCATCATGTGACGACCTCCTGTAATAATTTATACACCGTCGATCGCCCAATACCAGCCTGCTTAGAAATCTCGGTTGCACCCATTCCGGTGGCGCGAAGTGACATTATTACTTCTCTATCTATTGTGCGCTTGCGACCAAATTTGATGCCCTTCGCCTTGGCATCGATCCGACCTTCGTTGGTTCGCTCAAGAATACGATAGCGTTCCGCCTGTGCTACTGCCGACAAAATAGTCACAACCATACGTCCTATGGTGCCTTCCGTGCTAATGCCATCATCAATAAAACGAATAGAAACACCCAGCGCATCAAATTCATTGATCAGTTGGATCATATCAGCGGTATCTCGCCCAAGACGATCCAGTTTCTTAACCAAAATCAAATCACCCTCTTCGACTTTCAGACGTAATAATTTTAGTCCATCTCGATCAGCATTGCTGCCAGTGGCAATATCCGTAAAAATCCGGTTGTCTTGAACGCCAGCATCTCTCAGAGCACTGATCTGAATATCGAGTGATTGTTGGCTGGTTGAAACGCGGGCATATCCGAATAGTCGCATGGGTCTAAAGTGCCTCCTAAATCGATTAATAGAACGATCGTCTGCTAACTACGTAAAATACGACTTTGTAGACATTGTATTACGGGCTGATTTTTGCGTCCATCAATTTATAACATTGGAGACAACTTGATGTATCAGAATAGTATCGTTACAATATACTATAATGATACAATTTTGTTACAGTAACTAAAGGGTCACATCATCATGTCTCAAATCACCTATCAAGCCGTTGCTAAAATCTGCAATCAATTACGGATGACCGGGGATAAACCTTCGGCACGAAAAATAAGAGAAAAAATTGGTGGTTCATTCACAACCATTACCGAACACTTAAAAAAATGGCGCATTGAAACGCAACTGTCTGAATCATCTGATATGGCTATTTCAGTGGAATTGCAAAAAGCCATTCTTGCTGAATTTTCTCAGGTAGCCTCTCAAGTAAAGTGCTTTCTTCAAGCAACAGTCGATGAAAAAGAACTGGATTTGCAAGAAACACGTGAGGCATTAACTGAATGTGAACATAAATACAAACAACAAGAACTAAAACTCAGTGACATAAAAATCAAGCTACACAACGATAGCCTTGAATTTGAAAAAAAATTAGCGGCCTGTGAATCAACCGTATCTTTTTTAAAAGACCGCGAAACGGATCTACAAAATAAACTGACGGCATTTTCCGAAAAATCACATCAAGCAGAACTTAAAACCGCTATTGCCGATACTAAGGCTGCAAATTTTCAAAATAGAATTAAAGAGCTAGAACTTCAGCTAAAAAAAATCAATGACACCCATTAAGGCGTATACCAAACAGTGGACATCCTGTAATGCAACCTTGGTTCACCACCCCGCCATTTTTTCATATACTGGATTTTACACCCAGAGAAACCCGGCATGCCATACGGTTTGAAAAAGACACTCGTTATTACGTCATGCATCTGGAAAAAGACTTGTTGGATGATTGGATCATCAAAGTCATCAACGGACGCATCCAAACCAAACTGGGGCAACTACGCACGCTAGCCTTTCCTTGTTTTGCTGATGCGTTCGTTGCGATGTGCGACATGACAGGTGTTCGTCTGAAACGGGGTTATCGGTTGAAAACATGGCAAAGCGATGATATCTCATTACTGCAGTTTTTTACCTTTGCGCCAATCAACACCAACCCAACCAC
>JABDAB010000030.1 GCA_013289415.1 Gammaproteobacteria bacterium | reverse complement strand
CTGACCAAAAACATCTGAGTTCCAAAATCTTAATACTCTAAAACCAAAGTGCTCTAAGTACTCAGTGCGTTTATTGTCATAATCAAGTTGTTCAACATGTTGACCGCCATCTAACTCAATAACAAGTTTATGGCTCAAACAAACAAAATCCACAACGTATGGGCCTATGGGATACTGTCTTCTGAATTTTAGCTTCATAAATCGTCTGTCCCGTAGATATTGCCACAGCTTGATCTCAGGAATTGTGCTGGTTTTACGAAGTTTCCGTGCTGTATCGATGCTCATGTCTGATCTACCCTCATCCGCCCTGTCGGGCACCTTCTCCCATCAATGGGAGAAGGCGTTCTTGCTGACCTGTTGTGCATGGTTTATGAGATCTTTAATGACAACGCCATTTCATATCACTCATGATGGAATAGACCTCATTGTCACCAATCACTAAATGATCGAGTAATCTGGCATCTACCAGCTCGAGCGCTTCGCGTAGCCGATTTGTGACGGCTATGTCATGAGTGCTGGCATCAGCGAGTCCTGATGGGTGATTGTGGGCGATGATTACGGCTGCGGCGTTCAATTTCATAACGCGTTCAATGATGGGGCGTGGATACACTGTCGCTGAGTTAATGGTTCCAGTAAACAGTTCTTCATAGGATAATACGCGATGTTGACTATCAAGAAACAGAGCAACAAAGGTTTCATTTTTTTTGTCCCTTAGCTGACGCTTGAGGAAGGCGTGGGTTTCGTGGGTATTGGTTAATTGCGTGTCTTTCTGAAGGCTGATAAAATCGCTTCGTCGGCAAATTTCCCGTACTGCCTGTAATTGGACGTAACGTACAACGCCAAGTCCAGGTACTTGCTGGAAAGATTGTAAATCACTGTTGAGCACGGTTCGCATGTCGCCCAGATGCTTGATTAGATCCTGAGCTAGTTGTACGCAGGATTTATTTGCACTGCCTGAACTAATGAACACGGCTAATAATTCCGTGTCAGAAAGGCTTTGTGCGCCGGATGTTAATAGTTTTTCACGCACGCGCAGTTCGCGTGTCAGAGGTTGGCCTGTCATTTTTATTCCTTTATGGCGAGGTTTGTGTTTTGATCGGGTATATTTTCAATAAAAAAGACTGACTATGCAAGATTTTGTTAACAAAAAGATAGTGTTAGGCATTTGTGGTGGCATTGCTGCGTATAAGTCAGCCTTTCTTGTGCGCGAATTGACCCGGTTGGGTGCGATTGTGCGCGTAGTCATGACCGCTTCGGCGAAAGAGTTTATCACGCCCATGACGTTGCAGGCATTAAGCGGTCATGAAGTGCGCTGTGTGTTATTTGATTCACAGGCGGAACGTGCCATGGGTCATATTGAACTGGCGCGTTGGGCTGACTATTTATTGATAGCACCCGCATCTGCGAATTGTCTGGCAAAAATGGCGAATGGCCTTGCGGATGATTTGCTATCGACTATTTATTTGGTTGCCGAAACCCCTGTGATAGTTTGTCCCGCGATGAATCGCAGCATGTGGGCGCATCCTGCTACGCAGGCGAATTGTCAGGTACTTGCCAGCCGCGGAGTGGTTATTGTGGGGCCGGAAGAAGGGTCGCAAGCCTGTGGTGAGCTGGGTTTTGGACGTATGAGTGAGGTTGAGAACATTATTGCAGCGTTGCGCTTGTATCATGTGAGTCAGTTATTGCGAGGTCAGCATGTGTTGATTACCGCAGGTCCTACACACGAGGCTATTGATCCTGTTCGGTATATTGGTAATCGAAGTTCTGGAAAGATGGGGTATGCTCTGGCGCAAGCGGCTTTAATGGCAGGCGCGCAAGTGACATTGATCAGTGGACCAAGCACATTGGTGCCCCCAGTTGGTGTGGAGTTTCATCGAATTGACACTGCGCAGAACATGTTTGATGCCGTGATGCAGTATTTGCAGCCCGGTATGATTTTTATTGGGGCGGCGGCTGTTGCTGATTATCATGTGCAGACGCCTGCCAGGCACAAAATCAAAAAAGCTGAGAATGATACCATAACGCTGGATTTGAGTATGAATCCTGACATTTTGGCAGCGGTTTCTGCCTGTGGGAAAGCGGCTTTCGTGGTCGGTTTTGCTGCAGAAACAACGAATGTAATTGAGCACGCTACGGCGAAATTAAAAAGCAAAAAACTCGACATGATTGTAGCGAATCAAGTCGGTGATGGACTTGGGTTTGATACAGATGATAATCAGGTTACAGTGCTGACTAAAACCAATCAAATTGAGTTGGAACGTACGCATAAGACGCGAACTGCAGGCAAAATCATTGCAGTTATTGCGGAAAATATGCACAATCTCGCATGATGAATTATTAAGGACAACCATGGAACAAGCTATTCAAATTAAAATTCTGGATCCTCGTGTAGGCGATTCCATTGCATTACCCAGTTATGCAACGCCTGGTTCTGCAGGCCTTGATCTGCGTGTTTGTATTGATGAACCAATACAAATTGGAGCATTGGAGACGGTCTTGTTACCTACAGGGCTTGCAATTTATATTGCCGATCCCGGGCTTGCGGCGGTTATTTTGCCACGTTCGGGCCTTGGTCATAAACATGGGATCGTGTTAGGCAATCTGGTGGGCTTGATTGACTCGGATTACCAAGGCGAATTAAAAATTTCGTGCTGGAATCGTAATCAAGAGCATTTCACAATAAATCCCGGTGAACGCATTGCTCAACTGGTGTTTTTGCCTGTGGTTCGGGCGGCATTTTCTGTGGTTGAGTCTTTTACTGAAACCAGTCGAGGCGAGGGTGGTTTTGGTAGTTCAGGGAGAACGTAATGGAACATCAATACAAGCACCGGCAAATTGATCGGAGTGTGTTCAGAGCCTACGACATACGCGGAATTATTGGTGAGCAGTTGGATGATGACGCATTTTACAGTGTTGGGCGGGCTCTTGGCTGCCGTTTGCATGCTTTGGGTCGGACTAATGTTGTCGTGGCGCGTGATGGCCGTTTAACCAGTGATCACTTGGCAAATGCATTAATGCAGGGGTTGTTGGATAGCGGGATCAACGTCGTCGACTTAGGTGCTGCTGCAACGCCTGTGATGTATTATGCGACCCATGTTCATGGGATTGATAGTGGTGTCATGGTAACGGGCAGCCATAATCCTGCCGATTATAATGGCATTAAAATGGTGCTGGCCGGTACGACACTAGCTGATGCTGATATTCAGATGTTGCATGAGTTGGTTGTTAACGGGGAATTCATCAGTGGTCAAGGTGAGTATCAAACGTTTGATATTATGCCTGATTATATTGAACGCATTGTCAGTGACATGTCACTCAAGCGTCCGCTGAAAGTGGTTGTTGATTGCGGCAATGGGATTGCCGGACCCATTGTGCCTCAGGTTATCAGACAACTCGGTTGTGAAGTGATTGAGCTGTATTGTGACGTCGATGGCCGTTTCCCGAACCATCACCCTGATCCTACTGTTGAAGCCAATCTGGCGGATCTGAAAACAGCCGTAGCGTTGCATAAGGCTGACATAGGTTTGGCTTTTGATGGTGATGCAGATCGCTTGGGTGTTGTGACCAATACCGGTGAGATGATTTGTCCTGATCGACTGATGATGCTCTATGCACGCGAGGTACTGACTCGCAATCAGGGCGCCACCATTGTCTATGACGTTAAATGCTCTTCCCACTTGGCTAGTGTGATTACGCAAGCGGGTGGCGTTGCAAAAATGTGTCCGACCGGGCATTCAATTGTTAAACGGATCATGAAAGAAGAGCACGCGGCTCTAGCGGGTGAAATGAGTGGGCATCTGTTCTTTAAGGACCGTTGGTATGGTTTTGATGATGCGTTGTATAGTGCGTGTCGTTTACTGGAAATTTTAAGTGCATCGTCAGAGACTGCGAGTGAGCAGTTTTCTGCTATTCCCAATAGCGTCAACACGCCTGAAATTAAAATTTCAATCGATGATGATGAGAAATTTGCTTTCATGCAACGTTTTTGTCAGCAGGCGAGTTTTCCGGGCGCGCAGTTGATCACCATTGATGGATTACGCGTTGAATTTCCATATGGCTGGGGATTGGTACGCGCATCGAATACAACTCCGTGTTTAGTGGCGCGGTTTGAAGCAAAGGATACTGAGAGCCTGCATGAAATCAAGGCGTTGTTTAAAGCGCAACTGGGAGTAATTGATGGGAATTTGGTGATTCCGTTTTAGGATTCTCGTTTTTTAGAAATTCATTTCATCCTGCGTCAGCTCACATTAGATGTGAGCTGTGCTTTAATTGGTTTGATGAATTCTGCAGTTTTTCCACTTCTGTAACCATTTCTTCGAACTCTTTAACTAAACCGGGTACACTTTTGACGAAGGATTCACGCTCTCTGAAGGGTGAATTTATATGTTTGAACCAATAGCTATCTGGATTCTTAGGTTTTTTACTGAAATCAAAAATATGAAAAAAAGCTTGAACAAGGGATATAAACATATTGTAATAATAATGAGGGTCAGTTCCTTTAAAGCTTTGGTATCTATCATTAGATGCCTTTATATCATTATTTATAAGTATTTCGCTGTTCGTTTTGAAGCGAATATATCTAGCTTTCTCATAATCTTCATCAGTAGTAATAGATTCCCATTTATCGTTTTTCTTTATAAGACCCTTTGATATTTCCGAACGTTCATACTTACCTTTCAAGTTTATATAGTCGCTAAGATCTTTCGAGAATTCACCCATAGAATTTTTATATTCCCCCATTATCGCATCTACAGGATTTTTATTACTGCGGTCTAAAAAGCTTTTTTCAGTATATGGAATGGTAGACAATTTTTCTTCCAGTATATTAATCGATTTTTGGAGTTTATTGAGTAACTCTAATTTTGATGTTGGATGAGTGTCCATGGTTTTTGGTTTCCAATTTGGTTTTAATAATTAAATTAATTTTTATTGTACACTACGCATGATTATTTGTCATGTAAGTTACGTTATTTGGACAAGCTACACGTGTTTTTTTTTATTTAGATTTGTCCGAAATGCAAACATATAGCATCACATATAAATCCTGCTGATCCTGTTGCCTGGCAACCATTTTATTCTGATACAGCAGCTCCAGATGATGCTCCTCACACAACTCCCGAATATAATCAGGATGGTGGCAAAACCGTGCGCTGTCTTGCAATGCCCAAGGTTGGTCCTGACAGATTTCACTGCTAAATACGAACAGACCCTGTTGGGTTAATCGTTGTTTTATGATATCAAACATGGGTTGTAGATTTCCGGAGTAAGGCAATACATCTGCCGCGAGAATCAGGTCATATTTCTGTTTGTTTTCTTGTAAATAACTGAGTAACTCGGCCTCTATCAACGTATCGTACACGGCTTTTTCACGTGCCTGTGCAAGCATTTTAGCAGCGATATCAAGACCGGTTAGATGCTCACTGGATTCACGTAATACAACACCGCTTAATCCTGTGCCACAGCCTAAATCCATGGTGTGTTTAAAATGAATGTAGCCTAATCCGTGCAGTGCACGCATGATGCTGTGCGGCAGGGTGTATTTTAACGAGTCTCTCATGTGCTGGTCATAATACAGCGCATAGTTATTAAATAAATTGCTGACATATTCTGGACAGGGATCGGGGTGTTTTTCATCACCAGTTAATGCATGCAACATGAATTGACTGGCGGTGTCTTTGGGATTGGCGGCAATAGCGCGTTGCAGCAGGGTGATGGCTTTTGTGCGGTGGCCTAGCCGAATTTGAATAGCGGCCAGATTGTTTAGTGCGGCAAAGTGTTGATCATCACGCGCTAAAATAGTTTCAAAGTGCCCGATGGCCTCTTTTAAATGACCCAATGCCATTTGTGCGACACCACTGTTGTATAGATATTCTGGATTGTAAGGATCCTGTGTGAGTAGGACATCATAATGCATCAAGGCGTTTTCATAGCGATCATGGTGGATAAATGTAGCTGCGATATTGTTGCGAGCTTCCAGGTTGGTGGAATCAAACGCCAGTGCTTTGGTAAAAAAATCTATAGCAATTTGTCCCTGCTCACGCTTTAAAGCAATCACGCCTAAGTTGGTTAATGAAAAGACATGATCGTCCTCGAGGGCTAATACGTTTTGGAAAGCCTGTTCTGCCTCATCCAGTAAATTGGCATCAAGGAATAACACGCCTAAATAAAACTGTGCCTCGACGTGATCTGGTTGCAAGGCGAGCACATTGCCAAACTGTTTTTTTGCGGCATCCAGTTCATGATGTTTTAATAAGAGTAGGCCCAAATTATAGTGAGCATGGGTGAAGTCAGGTTGTGCATGCACGGCTGCTCGATAGTGCTTTAAAGCCTGATGGTAATTATTTTGCAGTGTGTAAATGCTGGCTAGATTATTATGTGCCTGCGCGTAATTGTGTTCGAGTTGTAGCGCTTTTTGATAATGTTGAATGGCGTTGTCATACTCTTTCAGCGTCTTGTAGGCATTGGCCAGATTGTTATGTAAATTGGCATCTTCAGGTTGCAACTCCAATGCTCGGGTGAAGAGGGCTATTGCGTATTTCATATCACCCTGTTGTGCATGCGCCAGTCCTGAAAAACGCAGGGCTTCAATATGCTTAGCATCCTGGGTTAGCAATTGCTCATAGAGGCGGATGGCTTGAGGTAATTGGCCATTTTGTTGTAATTGATGCGCTTGCGTAAATAGCGATTGAGTGCTCATTTTATGTTGGTTCTTTTTTTATTTTATGAACCATGATTATGCACCGCTTTAATGCCATAGCCCTATGGCTAATTGCATTTTTAATTTCAGACGCTAATTCTGCCAGCGTGCATTGATAGTCAGGTAGATAAAAAATGGGATCATAGCCAAAACCATGCTCCCCTCTACATTCGCGACTAATTTGGCCGGTAAGTTTTCCCGTAGCTATGATGGGGGTGGGATCATCGGCATGTTGCACCATGGCAATGGCGCAATAGAAATACGCGGATCGTTTATCATCTGGAATGTGAGCCAGACGTGACAGGAGTAAATCAATGTTATCCTGGTTATTGGCTTGTGGGCCAGCAAAGCGTGCGGAATAGATGCCGGGTGCGCCGTTCAATGCTTCGACCACCAGACCGGAATCATCTGCTAGGGCGGGTTGATTGCCAAGCCTGCTGGCGTGACGGGCTTTAATAATGGCATTTTCGATAAAGCTCAGGCCTGTTTCATCGGCATCTGTGATGCCCAGGGTTGTTTGTGAAATACAGTGAAACGAGGGTAGCATGGTTTGGAGTTCGGCAATTTTGCCGGGGTTGCTGGTAGCTAAAATCAGGTTTTTCATGGGGTATGGTCTCTTTCATTGATATTGGCACATTGAAACAGTGTTATTAATTTATCAGGATGTAATATCAGGTCCTGTTTTGCATTTTTGGACAATTTTTTGATAAACCGCTCGATTTTTAACGCCTCGGATTTACTGTCAAATGTCGACCAGCTTTGTGCAATTTTTACCGGTTTAAAGCTTCGTGTGTATTTACATTTTGTTGTTCCATCCAGATGTTCTTGATAACGGCGGGCGATGTCGGTTGTGTAGCCGGTGTAATAGTTGCCATTGCTACATTGTAACATGTAGACATAATAGTTTGTTTTAGTCATTTTTCAAGGGTAACTAATGAATCAATTAGGTCAGATCCTGTTTGCGCCTCTCGCTTTACTTGTATTATGTTAAGCATAATTATCTCCTTTCCATGTTATATGCTGTGATTATAGTAGGCGTTTCCATAGTTTTCCAGAATTAAGATGAACCAAGTCTATAGGCACATTCTATGTAGATAAGGGTGCAAGCAATTAATTCTGGTTATTTCCATGGGATCCTTGATTTTTGACCAAAAGTAGATATAAACCACCTTGAAAACACAACAAAAATAATTAATAACAACCTTGATTTTCGACCAGGAAAGGTAACGTCATGAAAAGAATGGTTAATTATGATCTTGAAGCATGGCGGCGCTCCAGCAAGCGAAAACCACTTATTCTGCGCGGTGCGCGACAGGTTGGTAAAACTCATGCGGTACGTGTGCTGGGTAAAAAATACCGTTATTTTTTAGAAATTAATTTTGAAAAAAAACCAGAAATAATCCATTTTTTTGAAAAAGACCTGGATCCAAAACGAATTGTGAATACATTAATCGCCACACTGGGTGCTACCATCATACCGGGTGAGACGCTGTTATTTTTTGACGAAATTCAGATGTGCCCGAAAGCACTTACCGCATTACGTTATTTCTATGAGGATATGCCGGATCTGGATGTTATCGCAGCAGGCTCCCTGTTGGATTTTGCTATTGAACAGGTAGGTGTTCCTGTTGGACGTGTTTCTTTCTGTTATGTGTATCCTCTTTCATTTATGGAATACCTCGTCGCCTCAAAGCATGCGCAATTACTGGAAATAATCTTAAACCAATCCATTCATCAACCCATGGATGAGATTATCCACCAAAAATTACTTGATTTGCTCGGCGAATATACTTTATTAGGTGGCATGCCAGAAGTTGTAAATGAATGGGTGGCTCAGCGCGATTTATCACCGTGTATTGCTTTACAAAATATGATGATTGATACGTATCGCCAGGATTTCCCAAAATATGCACGCACCTTGCAAATTAAATATGTTGAACAATTGTTCAACGAAGTTCCTTCAATGATTTCCGAACCATTTAAATTTAGCAAAATTAGCGGTGATTACAAAAAACGCGAATTAGAACCAGCGCTACATCTACTGATGAAAGCCGGAATCATTCATCAGGTATTGCAGTGCAGCGGCGCAGGAATACCACTGGGCGCAGTAGCCGACCACAAACGATATAAGTTATTATTTTTAGATACGGGGTTAACCCAGGCCATTTTAGGCCTTGATACACATGAGTGGCTATTAAATCCTACTAGGGCGTT
The DNA here is from genome assembly GCA_013289415.1 of Gammaproteobacteria bacterium. Taxonomy (GTDB): domain Bacteria; phylum Pseudomonadota; class Gammaproteobacteria; order Legionellales; family Legionellaceae; genus DDPF01. The sequence continues at coordinate 12,763 of JABDAB010000030.1, read as the reverse complement.
TATCAACAAATGTGCTTTAACAGAAGCCCTGGTAGGCCAAGAGCTATTGTGTTACGCGCAAGGCTACAAGAAACCTAGTCTATACTACTGGCACCGAGAAGCCCGTGGTAGCACGGCAGAGTTGGATTACCTCATTCAGCTGGGAAATCATATCATTCCCATTGAAACAAAAAGCAAACAAAGCTCCAGCTTGAAAAGTTTGCACATGTTTTTAAAAGAGCATGAACAATCGTCGCCTTATGGTATTCGTTTTTCAACCCACAATTATTCAATTTATGAAAAATTACATTCATACCCGCTGTATGCTATTGCGGGTCTGTTGGCTCAACATTCTGAAACGCTTGGAAAAAGATTATTATCTTTGTTGGAGCCCTAGAGGTTACCCTGCATTCGCCATCAACGCATTAGCCACTTTCGATTGATTTTTTTTACCGAGTATTTTGCAAATTCTGTCGCCGGTTTCCACGATTTTGAAAATATCAATGCCGGTTTCAATGCCGAGGCCGTGCATGAGATAGAGCACGTCTTCAGTGGCGACGTTGCCGGTGGCGCCTCTTGCGTAGGGGCAGCCGCCGAGGCCTGCAACAGAGCTGTCGAAGCGGGTTATGCCGCATTCGAGGGCGGCCACGATGTTGGCGATAGCCTGGCCGTAGGTGTCGTGGAAATGCATGGTCATGTTGGTCAGGGGGTGGGTGGATTTGATCGTGGTGATTAAGGCTTTGGTTTGTTTTGGCGTACCGACACCAATGGTGTCACCCAGACTGATTTCATCAGCACCCAACGCGACCAGTTGGTTGGTGACGTTTAATACTTGTTCCGGATTGATATTTCCTTCATAAGGGCAACCGAGTACGCAGGAAATATAAGCGCGTACGCGAATGTTTTCCGCCTTGGCCATTGCCACGACTGGCTTGAAACGGGCAATACTTTCGGCGATGGAACAGTTAATGTTGTGTTGATTGAATTGCTCGCTGGCGGCGGTAAAAATGGCAATTTCCCTGACGCCCGCTGCTAGTGCTTTTTGCATGCCTTTTTCATTGGGAACCAGTGCGGAGAAATGTACGCCTGCTGGTTTGTCGATGGCGCGAAAGACGTCCTCTCCATCGGCCAGTTGCGGGATGGATTTGGTTGAAACAAAACTGGTGACTTCAATATGTTTCAAACCTGTTTTTGATAGCGAGTTGATTAATTCTATTTTGCTGTTGGTGGGTACAAATGACGATTCATTTTGTAAACCATCGCGTGGTCCCACTTCAATAATTGTAACAAACGAGGGGTAGCTCATGGTTTATCGATCTCCAGAGCCACGAGCTGCGCGCCTTCGTTTACCTGTGCTCCAATGTCATAAAAAATATCCATCAGGACGCCGTTTGCGGGAGCATTAATCGTATGCTCCATTTTCATGGCTTCCAATACCATTAAACACTCGCCGGTTTTGATTTGGTCGCCAACTGATTTCATGATGGCCACCACGGTTGCGGGCATGGGTGCGGTAAGCTGGCCGGTGGGGGCTGGATTGTCGATAGATGCATGCTGAAAATTATAGCGTTCAACGGTAATAGGCCCTGATTCTGTGTAAAAAACAAGTTTGTTTTTATGTGTTTCAACGGGGGCATGATAGCTTTGTTTGTCGTTGTTTATGTGGAGTTTATTATCGGTTATATGAATCTGCCAAGTGACAATGTTCTTGTTCAGCTCAAGCATGACTTGATTCGCGCTGATCGGTGTTATCCGAATGGTATGCTCTTCTCCATGAACAACATAACGTGTATTCCAGTGGCTGTTTAAATGCATTTGCCAGCCAATAGTATCTGCGCGCAGACTGTCATCTGTGTGTCGCGTAGTCAAATAGTCGACGCAGGCCGCCATGTACAGGGCGAGTTGTGGATTCGGCGAGGGCATATCGATGGTTTCCTGGCTGAGAAAACCTGTGTTCACTTCGGTGTTGATAAATTTGGTGTGGTTAAGAATGGCTTGCAGGAAGGGGATGTTGGTTTTCACGCCGCCAATATGGTAATGCTTTAATGCCTGTTGACAGCGACGTCGTGCTTCTTCGCGAGTCTCGCCCCAGACGATTAATTTGGCGATCATGGGATCGTAATGCATGCTGATGACTGAATCACGCGTGACTCCGCTGTCAATTCGGATCCCCTCACCGGTGGGTGTTTCGAGGTAGTGTAGTTGGCCAATGGATGGGATGAAATCATGCTGTGGATCTTCGGCATAAATCCTGCATTCCATGGCGTGCCCATGTGCGTGAATTTGCATTTGCGTAAGTGGCAGGGGCTCGTTGTTTGCAATTCGTAATTGCCATTCGACTAAATCCAGGTCGGTGATCATTTCAGTGACGGGATGTTCTACTTGCAAACGGGTGTTCATTTCCATGAAATAAAAATGATTGTCTTCATCCAATAAAAATTCCACAGTTCCTGCACCACGGTAATCAATGGTGCGTGCGACGGCGATGGCGGCTTCTGCCATGTCTGTTCGCAAGTTAGCGGACAAATTTGGCGCAGGCGCTTCTTCAATGATTTTTTGATGACGGCGTTGAATCGAACAATCTCTCTCAAACAGGTGCACAATCTGGCCGTGGTTATCGGCCATGATTTGCATTTCAATATGACGGGAATGGCTGATGAGTTTTTCAACTAACAGGGTGTCATCGGCAAAACAGGACATGCTTTCACGCCGGGCTCCGGCCAGTGCCTGTTCAAATTCGGCGAGATTATATACCGCACGCATACCTTTTCCGCCGCCGCCATTTGCAGCTTTCAATAATACTGGAAAACCCATGCGCTCTGATTCTTTGCGTAGTCGAGAGTCGGATTGATCCTGCCCATGATAACCTGGGGTGAGGGGGACTGATGTTTTTTCCAGTAGTTGTTTGGCCAGTTGTTTGGAGCCCATGGTTTCCATTGCGGCTATGGATGGCCCAATAAATACAATACCGGCTAGGGCGCATGCGCGTGCAAAGTCTGGGTTTTCAGATAAAAAACCGTAACCGGGATGGATTGCTTGTGCGCCGCTCTCGATTGCAGCGGCAATGATGGCTTCAATGTTTAAATAACTGGCGATGGCCGCGGGTTGGCCTACGCAAAAGGCACTGTCGGCCAGTGACACGTGGAGGCTATCGCGGTCAGCCGTGGAGTAAATGGCCACGGTTTCAATTCCTAAACGGCGCGCTGTTTTGATGATGCGACAGGCAATTTCGCCGCGATTGGCGATAAGGATTTTATTAAACATAGATTAGTTCCATGTGGGTGTTTCCTTGTTAAGAAAAGCCCGTAGACCCTGTTGACCTTCGGCCGATACGCGCTGTTTGGCGATAAGCGCTGCGGTTATGTGCTGTAATTCTTCATTTATGGGCTGGCCTGCAACTTGGCGTATTAATGCTTTGGATGCGCGAACAGCGCCCGGCGCTAACTTTGCCAATTGTTGTGCATAATTGAGAGTATACGCGTGAAGATCGTCCTCGGGCACGCAATGTTGCACCAGTTGTAATTCAAATGCGCGTTTGGCATCAATTATTTCAGCACTCATAAATAACCATGTTGCAGCTCGCTCGCCAATGGCTTTAATCACATATGGACTAATCACCGCAGGAATCAAGCCTAATTTAACTTCCGAAAAACAAAAATTGGCTGTGTGTGCGGCAATCGCAATATCACACGCAGCGACCAAACCTGCACCGCCGCCATATGCTCCACCCTGTACCATGGCGATTGTAGGTTTTGGGCTTTGATTGAGGGTGTGCATCACACGTGCCAAAATCATGGCGTCTGCCAGATTTTCAGTTTCATTTAATTGAACCATGCGCTGCATCCATGCCAAATCAGCTCCAGCGGAAAAATGCCGGCCATTGGCTTTTAGTACGATAATGCGAATGGTGGGGTCGACTATGGCTTTGTCCAATAATATTTGCAAATCGGCTAACAGCCTGTCATCGAAAGCATTGTGTTTGTCGACACGGTTTAGCGTGATGATGTGCACGTGGTTTTGAGTTTCGCTGAGTAATGCTGTCATATGGTCCTTGCTTTGTGATTGTTGGGCCAAGGCCCAACCTACATTCTAAACACACCAAACGTCGTGGGTTTAATGGGTGCATTTAATGCTGCTGATAAACTTAAACCCAGTACCTTTCGTGTATCCTGTGGCGCAATCACGCCATCATCCCATAATCTGGCACTGGCATAATAGGGATTGCCCTGTGTTTCATATTGTTCTCGCATGCTGGCTTTGAATTGTTCCTCGTCGTCTGTTGGCCAGATTGTCCCCTGTTTTGTGTGTTTGTCACGGTTAACCTGGGCGAGGACATTGGCGGCTTGATCGCCACCCATCACAGAGATACGGGCACTTGGCCAGGACCATAAAAAGCGCGGGGCGTAGGCGCGGCCGCACATGGCATAATTGCCGGCACCAAAACTGCCGCCAATAATGACGGTAAATTTGGGTACTTGTGCATTGGCAACGGCGGTCACCATTTTTGCTCCGTGTTTGGCAATGCCGGCGGCTTCGTACTTGCTTCCTACCATAAAGCCCGTGATGTTTTGAAAAAAGACGAGTGGAATGTTGCGCTGAGTGCATAGCTCAATGAAATGAGCGCCTTTTAACGCGCTTTCACCAAATAAAATACCATTGTTGGCGATAATGCCAATAGGATAGCCATATAAATGCGCAAATCCGCAGACCAGTGTTATGCCATACAGTGCTTTGAATTCATCAAACTCAGAGGCATCAACCAGACGTGCGATGATTTCCCGGATATCAAACTGTTTGCGGGGATCAGTTGGAATAATCCCGATTAATTCTTCGGGATTGTAAGCGGGCTCACGACTCTCAATGCGGCATAAACTGTCGGGCTTGCGGCGGTTTAAATTGCCGATAACACGCCGGGCGAGAATCAGTGCATGTTCATCGTTTTCAGCATAATAATCTGCAACGCCGGATTGACGGCAATGCACATCGGCACCACCGAGTTCTTCAGCACTGATGACTTCACCCGTTGCCGCTTTGACCAAGGGTGGTCCGCCTAAAAAAATCGTGGCTTGGTTGCGCACCATGATTGACTCATCTGCCATGGCGGGAACGTATGCACCACCTGCCGTGCATGAGCCCATGACGACCGCAATTTGCGGAATATTCTGCGCGGATAAGTTGGCCTGGTTATAAAAAATGCGTCCGAAATGATCTCTGTCAGGGAAGACCTCATCCTGCAATGGCAAAAATGCACCACCGGAGTCGACCAGGTAAATACAGGGCAGGTGGTTGTCTTGGGCAATCTCTTGTGCACGCAAATGCTTTTTGACGGTTAATGGATAGTAGGTTCCGCCCTTTACAGTGGCATCATTAATCACAATCATGCATTCTTGGCCAGCAACCCGACCAATGCCGGTAATCAATCCAGCCGCGGGAAGGTTGTCAGGATAGACTTGGTAGGCTGCCAATTGGGATAACTCCAGAAATGGACTGCCTGGATCAAGTAATTGTTGCAAACGCTCACGTGGCAGCAATTTGCCATGCTTCAAATGCCTGTCACGTGCTTTTTCCTCACCACCTGCAGCAATGTGCGTCACGGTTTTTTCCAGTTCGTTAATCAGCGTTTGCATGGCGGCCTGGTTGGTTTTAAATTCATTGCTGGCTGGGTTGATTTGACTAATAATGTTTGCCATGACGTATCCTCTCTCAACGTTCATGGTGGGCACGTCGCTATCGCTCTTTTGCCCACCCTACATCCTATTCTCAACGTTACCTTATTGAATCAGTATCTTACCTAGCACAATGATTAGCCATAAAGCCCAGGTCAGTTCGATAAAGTAAGGCATTGTTTGGCCTTTGATTGCTCGATAAATCAGTGCCGGAATGCCCGCGACGATGACGGGCATTAATACCAGAGAGACCACATTGCGAATCAGGACCCCGTATTGAGTGCCGCTGAATATGGGGGTTATTTGAACCAGGATATACGTGTAAAACACAACGGCATAAACCATCAATAAATGAGCATATTGAGCGAAGACTACAATCAAAATACTTAATATCAGATAAATAATACTTTGTTTAAGCATGAAACACCTCGATGGCCATTGCTGTTGCTTCACCGCCACCAATACAGAGTGCGGCTACACCGCGCGTTTTTTTCTGATGCAGGAGTGCATGAATCAACGTCACGAGAATGCGAGCGCCAGATGCTCCAATTGGGTGTCCTAAAGCACATGCACCACCGTGAATGTTCACTTTTTCAGGATCCAGTCCGAGTTCAGATATGGCGACCATGGTCACCACGGCAAAGGCTTCATTGATTTCATACAGGTCAACATCGTCTGTTGTCCAACCGGCTTTGGCCAATACTGTTTTAATGGCGGGAATCGGTGCGGTGGTAAACCATTGTGGTTCCTGCGCGTGGCTTGCGTGTGCGACAATTCTGGCTAGTGGTTTTAGACCGCGCGCCGTTGCATTGGCGGCTGTCATCAAAATAAGGCTTGCTGCGCCATCGGCAATTGAACTGGAGTTGGCGGCAGTCACGGTTCCATCGGATTGAAATGCGGGTTTTAGTTTTGGAATTTTGGTCAGTTTTTCGGGATTAGGGCTTTCATCGAGTGTTATGGTGATATCGGCTTTGCGCCCAGAGAGGGGAATGGGTACTATTTCATTTTCAAACGCGCCGTTATGTTGTGCTTCCAGTGCACGTGTCATGGATTGAATGGCGAAAGCATCCTGTTGTTCGCGAGTAAAGTGGTACTGTTTTGCGGTGGCATCAGCAAAACATCCCATGGCGCGTCCCTCGTCATATGCGTCTTCCAAACCATCCAGAAACATATGGTCTTTTAATTCTCCATGCCCCAGGCGATACCCGGCACGCGCTTTGCCTAATAAATAGGGTGCATTGCTCATACTTTCCATGCCGCCAGCCAGGACAATGTCAGCTGATCCTGTTTTAATTAAATCATGGGCGAGCATGACGGCTTTCATTCCTGAGCCGCACACTTTGTTTACTGTGGTCGCACCCGCGGCGAACGGAACATCGGCCTTGATGGCCGCTTGTCTGGCCGGTGCCTGTCCGAGTCCTGCCTGCAGAACGCAACCGCTGATGACTTCGTCAATGTCTGCAGGCGAAATGCCGGCTTGTGTAATCGCGGCCCGGTGTACGGCAGCACCTAATTCTGTTGCTGTTAATGTGCATAAATTGCCGAGCATAGCACCTGTTGGGGTACGCTTTGCAGCAACGATAACAATATCATCTTGATTCATTTGTATTCCTTAAATAGTTCACGACCAATCAACATTCGTCGAATTTCTGAGGTTCCAGCGCCAATCTCATACAGTTTTGCATCACGCAGCAAGCGACCCGTGGGGTATTCATTGATGTAGCCGTTTCCACCTAAAGTCTGGATTGCCTGGAGTGCCATTTGGGTGGCTTTTTCAGCGGTGTATAAAATCACACTGGCGGCATCTTTTCGGCTGACCAATTGATTATCACACGCGCGAGCCACAGCATATAGATATGATCTCGATGCATTTAATTCGGTGTACATATCGGCCAGTTTACCTTGAATAAATTGAAACTCGCCAATGGCTTGCTTGAATTGTTTGCGTTCGTGTACGTAAGGGATCACTATATCAAGACAGGCTTGCATGATGCCAACAGGGCCCGCCGCGAGAATGGTTCGTTCATAATCAAGACCACTCATTAATACTCGAACACCTTGATTGAGTTCGCCCAACATATTTTCGGCAGGCACTTCACACTGTTCAAACACCAGCTCGCAGGTGTTCGAGCCGCGCATCCCGAGTTTGTCGAGCTTTTGTGCCGTGCTAAATCCGGCAAAATTTTTCTCAATAATAAACGCGCTAATCCCTTTGCTGGCCGCGATCTTGTCAGTTTTAGCATAAACGACCAAGACATCCGCTTCCGGGCCATTGGTTATCCACATTTTTGTGCCATCGAGGATATAGTGATCACCGTGCAGGCGGGCTTGCAATTGCATGCTGACGACATCAGAGCCTGAGTTTGATTCACTCATCGCCAGTGCGCCGACATGTTCGCCGCTGATGAGTTTGGGTAAATAGCGTTGTTTTTGTTCAGAGGTACCATTTAAATAGATTTGATTTACGCATAAATTAGAATGTGCGCCATAACTCAAACCCACAGAGGCTGAAGCGCGGGATATTTCTTCCATGGCGATGACATGAGCCAAATACCCCATGTTCGCACCGCCATATTCTTCGCTGACAGTAATGCCTAATAATCCCATGTCGCCCAGTTTGCGCCAGAGCGGGTAGGGGAATGCATTCTCGTGGTCAATTTGTGCTGCTATGGGTGCGATTTCGCGGGAAGCAAATTGATAAACGCTTTCGCGTAGTAAATCATGTGTTTCGCCCAATTGATGTTGCAGGCCGAGGTGCATGGGATGAGATCCTGTTTTTAGTATAAATAGATTAAACTATACTCCGCATCAGGCAGGTTGTGAAGGCGTCTGGTGGTGCAAAAGCAACTCGCGTGTTATACATATGTAGATCACGCGAGTTGCAATTGACAGCCAATCAACTCGCGTGTTATACATATGTACGTCACGCGAGCTAGTCATTAGACATGAAAACATTTATTGGTCGAAAAGCTGAACTACAAAAACTACAAGACTTACGGACATCTTTTCGTCAAAAGGGTCTAGCAAGTTTGGTCGTAATCAAAGGACGACGGCGTATTGGAAAAAGTCGCTTAGCGGAAGAATTTGCTAAGGGACAACGGTTTTTATTGTTCACCGGGATTGCTCCAACAGACAACGTAACGGCTCAAGCGCAACGAGATACGTTTGCTCTTCAATTTTGTCAACAGGTTAACCTGCCCCCTCTTCAGTTTGCCGATTGGAACGATGCACTCTTTCATTTAGCACACCATATGACGAATGAACCGACCGTTTTGTTGTTTGATGAAATCTCCTGGATGGGCTCAAAAGATCCAACCTTTATTCCTAAACTCAAAGCTTGGTGGGATCTTCTGGCGCAGAGTCGTTCAAACTTAACCGTCATTTTGTGCGGCTCTGTATCCACCTGGATTGAAGAAAACATTATCAATAGCACGTCGTTTTTTGGACGTATTTCGCTTATTATTGATCTTCCTTTTTTATCTTTATCAGAATGTGCCGAATTTTTGCGTGTGATTGGATTTAATGGATCGCCTTATGAGATATATAAAATTCTTGCTGTTACCGGTGGTGTTCCTTGGTATCTTGAACAAATTTTCTCGTCAGAAATGGCTGATGCTAATATCAAACGATTATGTTTTTCAAAAGGTGGTCTGTTAACTACTGAATTTGATCGTATTTTTCATGATCTTTTTCATGACAAAGGCACTATCTATAAATCGATTATTTATCTATTGTCCGGCAGGATGAAGACACTGTCTGAGCTTCAGAAAGAATCAGGATATGCTTCAAGTGGGACATTCAGTAAAGTACTCAACGAGTTAATCGGCGCGGGGTTTATTACGCGTCATTATCAATGGTCTTTAAAATCAGGTAGAACATCGAAGTATAGTTTGTATCGACTCAGTGATCCGTACGTAAGATTTTATATTAAATATATTGAGCCGAATCGCCTCAAATTAGACCAAGGCAGCTTCCATGACATTGCCATCAATCAACTGCCCGGATGGGACGCGATGATGGGATTCCAAGTCGAAAGCCTTCTTTTACAAAATCGTTCGTTGTTACTAAAAGCTCTGGGTGTATCGGCAGTGGATATTGTAGCAGACAATCCTTACGTTCAGCGAACTACCACCCGGCAAAAAGGATGCCAAATTGACTATCTTATCCATACATTTTCCAAAAATTTATTCGTGTGCGAATTTAAATTTAAGCGCCGTGAGTTAGGTCTTGAGATTATTGATGCTACAAAAGAAGCCATTTCTCGTTTTTCAGTGCCTCGTGATGTTGGCGTTGCTCCGGTTTTATTCCACTTAGGTGGGGTATCAGATGCTGTTTTTGAGAAAAATTATTTTTATCGGATTATAGATATTACTGATTTTTTGGATTAGTGCCTCGTCAACATTAAATATTAGATTGGTTTAATTTGAGCATGAAAATGGTGGCGTAGGAGATACTACCCTTTCCGGACACCCTCATATAGAGTCTGCTGATATTGCACGGGTAAATTCATATCTTTTTTCACGCGTAGGAACGCATTTTGATATATCTTTTCTTTATCTTCAATTGAAAAAAAACCAGGATCTTCCCTGAGCTTAATTCTTTCCTTTTTGGTTAAAGGAAGCTGAGCTTGAATATAATCTTCTTTTAGCTCAATAACGTTACGATCCTTTCTTGCTGATTTAAAGCCGCAGGTGTTAAAAAATGAGCCCTTATATTGCGCATCAAAGATTTTAGGACGAGTATCTCTTGGCGATGTTTTGAGCTCTTTATGTTTAAAATATCCATCCTTAACTGCTAAAAGATGCTCATTAAATTTGTTTAAAAATTTATTCATCCCTTCGATTGGATTAGACTTGCCGCTCGAAACTGTATTTAGAATGTTCAGTGCACAAGCGCGCATCTTTTGATTTGTTTCGGTACGACCTTCAATATGATGGGTATCGAAATAATTCACTGATTCATCTAATTCGACCGTCAAATTTAAAGATTCATAAAAATGCGTTCCATTTAAAATGCCAGTGCGATAAGACGTTATTGTAGGTGCATTGCGAGTGGAGTATTCATGTCCAGCATGCTTTTTAGTTGTATCCCATAAGGACGTCAAAATTGCACTATGACATGCTGTGGTATTGGTTTTCTTTGCGCCTTGTCCATGTTGGCGATTCGTTTTTTCGATCCCTATTGTTAATTTTGAATTGTAGTAGGCAATCAAAGTGAAGAAAAACAAATCCATTCGTAAGCTGGCATGAAATTCGATGTGATGTTTATGTATTCCTTCCTCGCGCATTTGCAAAGCCGCTGTCATATTTTCGTTATAGCTGGTTTTGTTGCGTTTCGGATTATTTTGTTTGAAAAGCGTTTCTCCAAAAAAAGCGTTGATCTCTTGATGACGCATCTCTATTGCAATATCAAACGCCGTCTTGTTGTCGTGATTCGCATGCAAGATATTAGCACCGTGCCGCACTAAACAAATGACGACTTCTAATTGATTTTTCTCAGTTGCTTCGATAAGAGGCGTGTTGCCATTTTCCGAAGTCTCATCTTCTATTGGTGCACCCAGGGCAATGAGTTTTTTCGTCATGGCAGCAGAACGAACTATGTGAAGTGGTGCAATACCATTCGAAGGTTTGACTCTAATCAATTTGGGAATGAGTGCAGAAATCTGAATATTTAGCGCATCAATTAATTTAAGTTGATTCTCGTTTGTTATCCAATGCATGACCCCCCACTTGATCTCATCTTTTGCACTAATATTTGCCCCAGACTTTAACAAAAAAAGCGTCATTTCCACGTGTCCGTACGCGACAGCATCTAGCAGAGGTGTCCCTTCGTCACACATTTTTGCTTCAATGCGTGCATTATGTTTTATTAGTAGAATGGCTACGTTTATAGAATTGTGTTTAGCGGCAACATGCAGTGCAGTGCGCTCAGTTTTATTATGGGTCTCAATATCAAAGCCTTTCTTCAAAAATTGTTCGATGATCTTAGTATTATTGTATTTAACTGCTTGGAACCATTGTTTCATTAAGGTCACGTTATTTTCTTGATGTAACTTTGTCATTTTTATACGCAGATTAAATAAAAAGTGCCTGCATTATCCCTTGCTTTACCTTTCTTGTCCAATTTAAAGACGACTGCTGAAAAATATTTATGCTGAAGGCGAGTTACAGGAAAATGCAACTACCGAGGATTACTCGGTAGTTCGACATGAAGGCTCGCGAAAGGTGAAACGGTCGTTTTATGAGAGTGCACATAACAGCCATATTCTTATTTTCGCCCGTCCCTTGACTGTACGGCATTTTGCCGTATACTTAAGTTAAGAGAATCAACATAGGTGACCATTATGGGACAACCAGCAATTAAACATAGCCAGGATACAGAACGCCTTGAAGCACGTATTAGTGCAGACAAAAAGAATTTACTTAGAAATGCAGCTGAATTATCTGGCCGCACACTTACCGACTTCGTTATTAATTCAGCATACGAGGCGGCCGTTCGTGTCATACAAGAGTATCAGCAACTGCATTTGACAGCGGTTGATCGTGACGTTTTTATTCAAGCGTTGTTAACTCCACCGAAAGCATCCAATAATCTATTGAGGGCGGTCGATCAGTACACGAAGGACGTTGAATCCAAATGACAGAGACAAGCGCACCTTCACCTAAATATCGAATCGAGCAATTGGAAAAGAAACATAATAAAAATTTGTTTTCCTGTGGAACTGAAGCACTGGATCAGTATCTCAAAATACAAGCCCGTCAAGATAGTAAAAAGAATGTTGCAATTTCATATGTATTGACACAGCAGGACTCCGACCATGTTTCAGGATTTTATACGATTTCATCAATTGGAATATTCCCTGGCGAGCTACCCACTGAGTTAGCCAAAAAATTACCAAGATATCCAGTTTTACCTGGAATATTGTTGGGACGATTAGCCGTAGATGAAAACATGAAGGGTAAAAAGATTGGTGCGTTTCTGTTGATGGATGCACTTAAGCGAAGTCTTGCTGTAAGCCATCAAATTGGAATTGTTGCGGTCATTGTTGATGCCAAAGATGCGATTTCCGTAAATTTTTATAAGCATTTTGGTTTTATACCGTTCCCGGAAAATGATCA
>JABDAB010000029.1 GCA_013289415.1 Gammaproteobacteria bacterium | reverse complement strand
TCAACAATTGCTTTAATAGGGGAAATAAACTTTTACAATTAATCCTGTGCCGTTATCAGGCGTTTCAAGAACCAGACGTCCATTATGCAGGGCACAAATTTGCTGAACAATTGCCAATCCAAGACCACTGCCTGGTTTCTTATTGCCTAATACACGAAAAAATCTCTCAAATACTCGAGATTGTAATTCAACAGGGATCCCAGGTCCATTGTCACGGACTTCCAGAACAACGTCCTGCAGTTGTTGATAGACGCGTACAATAACTTGACCGCCGGGTTCGCAATATCGAATTGAATTATCAACGAGATTGCGAATTAAAATCCCAATCGCTGTGGAATTTCCTGAAAAACTCGGGATATTCTCATCGGATTCAAATTCAAGCTCAATGTGTTTCTCTACCGCAGCAGGTGCCAACATGGCTAATATTTCACGTGTAACGCGGTTCATGTTGACCTCGTCAAGGTCGTTTATGCTAGCTGCTTCCGGGACAAGTTTACTGATGGTTAATAGCTGTTGAACGATATGGGTGCTTCGGTTAACACTGGCGATTAGTTTCTGCAGCGCAATGTTTTTATCTTCAATGTTATTGCTGTTTAAAGCAACTTGCGCCTGAGTTTTAAGCGCTGCAAGGGGGGTGCGTAACTCATGGGCTGCATCTGCAGCAAAGCGTTTTTCACGTTCAAAGCCCTCTTTTAGCCGGAAAAAAAGCTTGTTCAGCTCATCAACCAGAGGCTTCATTTCGGCAGGAACTTCCGCTATGTTGACCTGCTCCAAGTGGCTGGGGGCACGATTGGCCACTTCCTGAGCTACACGATCCAGACTTTTTAACCCTCGACCAATAATGATCCAGATAAGCAGGGCAGATAATGGGAATGTTAGCAGCATGATGTAAATATCATCCTGTGCAATATGTTGCCCCAGATCATTGCGCGTGTCATATCGCTCCGCTACAACGGTTCGCATTCGGGCTTCAGGATTGTAGGTAGAAAAGACTCGCCATTTTAACTGGTCTACAATGTTGTCACTGAAACCGGTGACATGGGTGTTCAGTGGGCTGGATGGTGCGTTGGGCGAATGCAACAACAGTTTGCCGTCATCAGCCCAGACCTGAAATTTAAATCGATCAATATAATATTCAGGCGCCTGCTCGTATAAATGCGGCTTTGGATAATAGGCTTTTATCTTGTCTGGAATACGTTGCAAATTGGCTTGAATTTTAGATAAAGGACGATTTTGTACATCGCCTAACAGTGCTTGATATGAGAGAGCAGAAACCGCCATTAGTGTATCCAAATGGTCTTGAATATCTTTTTGATCGAGGAAATAATTGCCGATTGCAGTTAATGTTGTGGTAACCGCAATGGCTAGCAAAAGATTGGTTAGTAGAAATTTTCGTATTGATGATGATGACTTCACGAGTTTCCTTACGTGTTATCTTATTTTTCGGCCATATATCCTATCCCACGGATGGTACGGATAAAATTGGCATTGAGTTTTTTGCGTAAATTATGAATGTGTACCTCTAAGGCATTACTATCAACATCTTCATCCCAGCCATAAATGCTTTGCATTAATTGATCACGCGATAAAACCTGTCCGCTATTTTCCAATAGTTTTTGCAATAAGGCAAACTCACGACGCGGGACGTTAACCAGTACATTATCAAGCGTGACAGAATGCGCGGCAGGATCAAGGATTATGTTTCTGTATTGCAATGCAGTGTCAGCACGTCCTTGCGAGCGCCTGATCAATGCTCTTATTCGGGCGCTCAGTTCGTTTAAATCAAAGGGTTTGGTGATGTAATCATCAGCGCCACTGTCCAAACCTTTTATTCTGTCTTCTACGGATTCACGAGCCGTTAATATGATAACGGGAGTGGTATTTTTATCCTGTCGAATGCTTTGCAAGAGGCTGATTCCAGACAGTTTGGGCAGGCCTAAGTCCAAAATAATCAGCTCAAATAATTCGGTTTTAATAGCGGAGCGCGCTGCTTCACCATCCTTTAGCCAGTCGACAATATAACCAAACTGAGTAAGGCCGGTTTTAACGGCATCTCCGAGTAATTCATCATCTTCAACCAGTAGCAATCGCATATGTATCCTCCTGGAATAGCTATTGCACTATACTGTGATCGCGCACAGTATAATTATTAGTGAGGTTCTTCTGTAGGTTGGTCTATTGCATGCCGGGTCAGGTACATCGCTTGGATGAATACAAAAATCAGCATGAATCCCGCGCCACCAAATAATTTAAAATTAACCCAAATATCCGTGTCATAATGGTAGGCAACGTAAATATTTAATGCCCCCATCACAAGGAAATATATAGCCCAAGCCAAATTTAATCGCAGCCAGATTTTTTTTGGCAATTTAACGTTACTTTCCATCATTTTCTGAATTAGCGGTTTTTTGCCAATATACGAGGAAAGCAGGAACACCAAGGATGATAGCCAGTAAATACCAGTGGGTTTCCACTTGATAAACCATGGATTATGAAAAAACAGAGTCGCTCCACCCAAAACCAGAATTAAGCCTAAGCTGATTAAATGCAGCTTTTCATAACGCTGGTGTTTTATTCTGTACAATATAACTTGTGCAAACGAAGCAGCCATTGCAACGGCTGTCGCGGTATATATGCCATAAAATTTATAGCATATAAAAAAAAGCAGAATGGGAAAAAAATCAAATAATATTTTCATAGGTTAATTTTACTCTTGAATGTCGTTTAAGTATAACAGATCCTCAGGCGCTAGTCATTTTTCAGGGAAATGAGCAACCTGTGAAATCGTAGCATTCTCTTTTAATGTTTGAACTCTTGCTTTTGACTGTATAGTTGCTGCAATTGAAGCCACCTTCTGATCCTCAACCGGGTAAGCCCCCTTATTGATGATCGAAGATAAAGCTGCCTGTAATGCCTTAAATTCATTAGATTTGGTTTGTCGATAAGGCATGATGAACTCTTTAAAGGAGGCTAATTTTTCATTTGAATTTTGGTTTAACCAACACAAAGGCGTTTTCTGCTCACGCAGGCCATTGCATTCACCATTGAATAAACGAATTTGCTCGATAAGAGTCTTATAGGCTGTATTTTGCAAAATGCCCTCAGGAAAAACCCCTTCCAGAATAGTGTGCTGAGTATTGCTTATCCATACCATGGGATCACTTTCCGTGTTGATTAATCCTTTCAATTCAGAAAGATCGCTCATGTCAATCAAACATGCCGTCACCGTATCGCCGCTTTTTCTAAATAATATGGCTTCAACCGGTTTTAAGTATGGACAAAGCATATGAGATTGACTTGAATAAACCTTTGCATAATTGTCGTCCACCAAAAGGTGTTCTGAAAAAAGGGACATCTCTGGCGGTTCCTGCTTTAAAGGTTTCATGAAATCAGTTTGACCATTCGTTATAAAAGACGCCAAGAGTGAATTTCCATCGGTATTTGTCCAAGTATGACGACTAGCAGCTTGCAGCTCTGGATCAAAATTCTCCGCTTCTCTCAACTGCTCTTTTTCCACTTCTTTTTGCGTTTCTTTTTCTTGTTCCACTTCAGTTGCCAGTTCCTGAGATTTGCTAGCCGGACTTAAGGATTTTTCCTTACAAAGCGGGATGGACTGTTCAACGATTGCGTGTAAGCTTATCTCCAATGCGTTGATTGCATGCTCCGTTGGCTCAATTTCAGCATCAGTTAAACATCTTTTCCAATTGTTCAGTGACATCATCTGATGTTGCTTAAGTAATTCGCTAGTCAATTGTTCAGTATAAATGTTGCCGTATTGTTCAAATAACGATTGATTTTTTGTTTCTATGAAATAACGTTTAAACGCTTGTCCTAATTTATATTTTTCATCAATCTGCTCATCTGGTATATCAGCGATGCGTTGTAAGAAATCCTCTCGAATAAGATTATCCATTTTTGCGATCGCTGCAAAAAAATTATCCTCTTTAAGCTGGTCTTGTTCGTTTTTTGTCATCAACGTCATCAAGCTATCCAATGAATCAGGGGTATCTTCAGGAACAATAATGCTAATGGATTGTTGCTCCTCCAATCCCCGCATGCGCATGCAGCCCTGCAGAAAACTTTGTAAATGAGTTCTGCTGTCGGCCAGGACAAAAGCATGTGCATTGGATGCTTGTTTTAAATCTACTCCTACAGTGTGGATTTGATCGTAATAGGTTATTCGTTCGTTAGGCGTGCAACCCAGTTTTTGGTTGATTTCATCAGGATCACTAGTGGCAAGCACCGTCGTTTGTTTTGTGCTGACGTTGAGTGCGCACAATACATCGTCTGTATTAAAATATAAAATATGCTTAATGGGTGGTATTTGCCCGATAGAATATTGCGCTAATTTATGTGCAACCTCGAGATTGCTGAAGCCTGCAAAGGTAGCATTGATATCAATAATGGCGCGAACGTTATTTTTATCCTGAAATAACTGAGGTAAAAATGCATCTATATTCGTGAATGGAACGCGAGTAACTGGAGTTGTTTTTTTTTCCAGTACCGTTTGTATGTACCCATCCGTGCCCAGTGAGGTAAGCGGATTGTATTGCAGGCAATGATGATATGTAGTGTGATTCGAAGGCGTTCCGGACAGACCACTAACCTTATCAAACATACTGACGTGGTTGAGTGGGTCGCTATGTAAAATAGATTGCTCGAGCGTGATTTGTGGGAGTATTTGTTCTTGTAACAGGGTATACAGCACTGCTCGGTTATGTTTCAAATGCTCAAACAAAGTATCCAGTTGCTGCTGCCCGGTTTTAGATCGAAAATTTATCATTTGCAACGTGAACCCTGAGCCTTTCAGGAGTTCGTTGATACGTTGAGCGGTAGGCGTATCAGCCATGCTATTGTACGGGCTGGAAGGAGTAAGCAACTCATTTCTAGCCTCAGTCTGCCATTGCACAATCGCACCGTTCAACAGCTCTACATTCAAGCCTTCAGTTAACAGCGACTGAATCGAATAGTTAATGGTTTCAAAGGCAAACGGACTACCGAAGCGACTGCGTTCATTGGGTTGATTGCTCGCCATATACGGGATAGCCAGGGATCGCTTGAGTGCACTATCTTGAACCTCTGATGGTCCATAATTCTCTTTGTAGTGCCGTGCCCGAGTTTTCGGCAATAGGGTCAATTGTTCTTTGTAAAACGCAAGGGCGTCTTTCACATCCGGGTCGAGACGCTCAATGAAGCTGGGCATCGCTTTGTTGTTAAAATATGCGCTGAGTTCTTTTGTGACATTTGGATAGTTTAACGTGTCAATATAGTGCCTCAAAGGGCTAGATGAATGCGTTAGCAGATCATCAATCGTCAGTGATTTGCCATCCAATGTATCCACGAATTGGTACAACGCAATACTGTGGTGAATCAGTTCAGGCGAAATAGCTCTCATATCACCTAAGGTATAATTTAATTTTTTCTTCAGTAACAAGCCCTGATGCACTTCATCAATCACCACATCACCGCGCTGCTTGAGTAAGCTCGTAATTTTGCTTGCCCAATAAACTTGTTTCTCCCAGGTTTTGATCTGGTAGGTCTCTTTAGGGCGATCCAAAAGGAGTTCCAAATATTTAAGCTCCAGGGATTGCATCGATTCGCCCGTAGTGACCAAATAATCTTTATTGGTCATGATCTCAACAAATTGCTGATAGATGGATGCCAGCCGCTCGGGCGAGCTGTCACTGTCGCGGTTAAACTCAAAGCGATGCGCTTTTTGACCAAACAACCGCTGTGATGTGCTGTTCAGATCGACATGATTGGTAGCCAGCAACGCACGAGGCACTTCAACGACCACAAAGTTCAACCCAGTGGCCTTTTGTTGAGCCAACATCGGTAAAATGACTTTTGATTTACCGCCGCCCGGGATCAGTTTTTCAACGACGTTCTTATCCGTCGATAATAAAGATTTTATGGCTTGGACTTGCCTTGGGCGAACCAGGATATTTTCTGCATATTGAAACAGCATTAACGCAGGATCAGTTTGTGCATCAGGCGTATTTTCACTCATCAAGGCCGTAGCGATTTGATGAAGATGACTTGCTTCGGGTGGGCTTTTTCTACTGGCTTCGTCCAATGCATTTAGCAGGCGCGTTGTTTGTTGATGTTGAACTTCGATAGACAACGTTTTATGGATAACTTGATGTAAACCTATGCACGCTTCTCTGGATAGTCCGGTTTTTTCGATATAAAGCGAAAGATCAGCGTGAAAATATAGCGTTAATAATTCTTTTTGTGTCAGTTCTTGGCGTTGTTTAGCAAGCAATTGGATATGTCTTTCGCGTGCATCAGCCAGATCATGAGGTGTTTTATTCGCCAACCTGATCGCGTTTTCCCAGATTCTATCCAAGTCTTTTTGCTGTTTGATTTCAAGCGTAGTTGCACGATGGCTTAAACGGGCTCGAACTTCTGGGCGTTGTAATGCTGTTTCGGCGATACCCCGTTGCATTTGGATACACGCGTATTTTAATTGACCTGCGGTTTTTTCATCTGCTCCATCGTGAAGAAGCTGATTTAACTGTTCAGTATATTCGTTTTCTTCTGCACGATACCCGTGTAGAGCATCAGCCATCTTTAGCGTCTTCCTCAATGGTTCGGGATAGATTGACGTGAGGGCTGGCATCGATTCGCAAGCAAGCATTTCCCTGCTGAGTTCATCCCAAATATCCTGATTGGTAGTCAGTATGTCGTCAAACACATCCATTGCTTGTGGTACGATAATCGGAGCAACGTCACAACTGGAAGCTATTTGGATCAGTTCACCCAGCGTGATTTTCTTTTCAGAAGGAAATGCAACTGGATTCTCCAATACACGGTACAGAATATTGGTTAAATAAGGCATGTTTCTATCGTCATCTGTCACGCGAACGTGTCGAAAAGCATTCAAATAGCTTAAGCAGAATTGTTTAAGCTCGGCCTTTTGCTCAGCTGAACCTGAGCGTGCGATATGCAGATACGTTGAGTAATAACGTATAAAATCGTCTTCTTCGATTACGGAATTCAGTGTGTTCAGTGCAATTTGCTCATTCATTGAGTTGGTAAAGACATCATCGTATCTCCATTGCTGTACAACACCATTCACCTCTTTAGACAACGTCTGTTCATTGATCTTGAATGATTTTGGCAACGTAAGATCGAGGGGAATCCATTTTAGCTTGGTGCTTTTCTTCATGATACGGAGTTCATTAGTTATGTTTTTCTCAATATCGACTAACCGTTTGACGAACTTAGGCGGAAAATCAGGCGATGTATCACGCAGAGCGATTAAGCGTTGATATTCTTTGAGCAGAGTTTTTAAACTTAAACGGCGCCTCTCATAACCAAGAGAGCCTAAAGCAATAGACGAATCTGGATCACAATAATGCAGCAGACTTTTACACTCTTCATCACGTAACGTGTATTTTTTATCCAGATGTCTTTCACCGCGTTGGTGCCTTTCATACAAATCATTAACCGTTTCCGGTAAGCCTTTATAAAATTCTTTTGCACTTTCAAAACAAATACTCTCATTAATACCATTGGCAGACGTTGTATCAAATGACTTGTCTTTGGGGAAAATTGGGGGTTGACCTAGTGTTAGATAATCCGTATAAAGTGCCAGAGCTTTTAGCTGGCATGCAACATATTCCGGTGTTGCAATCTTATGTTTCTCTTCTGTTTCCACGAACGGTAGTGTTTCAATTATCCAAGATAAAAACGTTAATTCATCCAGCGACCCCGAGAGGCTCATACGTTGGCTGATATCGTTCAGTACAGACCATGCTTTGTCGGTTTCATGACTCGCCAAATAGAGATAACATAAATATAAAGCATCCGCGGCGGAATCAGGTTTTGGTTCGCCGTTAACGATTTTATAGGTTATAACGCGTTGTGAGTTGTGATGATTCCAAGCGGGCTGGTCTTTTTCTGGCGTTTTTTCCGTTAATAGATAATGGGCGATATGCCCTGTTGTATCGTGAGTTGATTTATAATAGTCTCCTGTCATCTGACGTGTAGGCTCTGCAACATAAAACGGCTGAACGGCAACAAGTGCTATCTGGTCTTTATCATTGCTAAATGATAAACAGGCAATATCTGATCCAAGTGCAGATGTTTCTGGTGGCATCAAGACATAATTTGTATCGGGTAGTGTTATTTGATTATCCGAGATATTTAACGTAAGGCCATAACGTGCAAACTCAATTGTGCCTTGTGTTTTGGTGGTTTGATCAAGATTCACTCTGAAAAATCCTGGATCTTCAAATTGAGTCAGGGCCTTTACATACGTGGAGGATGGCATCGTGAGAATACAGCCATTGGATAGTCCATTTTGATCCAGCTGAAGTATTGACCCGGATCGCTCCACTCGATAAATCGGTTTTTGATTTTGCGCAAGAAGAGTGTCTGTCTCGCTAACCCATGCTTCGATGCTGGCATCCGTTAAAATCGCAGACAATTTATTTTTGACAACATCGGTAGCCTCGAGACCTAAGAGAAATTGTTGTTTATCAGTTAATGGTTTCAGTTCATACCATTGACCCATCCATTGTTTTTGTATCACAAGCGCTGCACTGACTTTTTTCATTCGGACATTGCCCGTTTTAAATAATATCGTGTTTTCATCTTCTGATAACCAGCAAGACGACTCGTTATTCAAACCTAATCTACGCGTAACGGGATGGTTTATAATATCCAATGGGGTAGCGGTGAGTGAGTAACCGTTTTGAAAAACACGTCCCAATTCTACGTTAACGGTGTAAACTGTAGTTCCTGCTTCATCCTGATAATGAAACTTGGGATATTCATTAACGCATCTCAAGTGGGCAACATTGACTCCAAGGCTATTCATCATAGCGTCTACTAGTGACTGGATAGTTTCAGGATGGGCTGAGCGTAACCAATCTTTGAGGTGAAGCCCTGCTCGTTGTTGCTCAAAACGCATTGCTGTATCGTCAGGATGATAGGGATTCTGTTTCGCTTGTAGAGATACATAAGATAAAAAAGCGTCACGTAACAACGTTTCATCAACAGATTTCAGTTGATAGAGTGTCATTGCATTTGAAAAACGATAACGATGTAAACTGGCGAGAATTAACGGATCAGTCTGAAGTTTCATGAGCTTGTTCAACTCATCATGATCATCCTGTAAGCGTTGTATTGATGTAGCATCCGCTCTATTCAACGCGGCATAACCATGAACATTTATTCTTAATTGAATAAAAAACAGCGATTCCTGACTAAGCAAACCATCTGAGCCCATAAAATAGTGCAGTCCATGATGGATGAAAGCATTAAAGCGAGTCAAAAAGGCAGGATCATCTTTTAGGGTTGTAATGAGTAGGCCAGGTTCAAACACATTAGCCTCTACATATAATTGAACACTTCGATCCAAAAGATGGCCGATTGATTCAGATTTATTAAAATAATCTAACGTTAACTTGATCTGATGCGCCGGTGACAGACGTAACTGAAACAAGTCTCGCATGAAATAATTGTTTTTATCGATGATGCCAATCTTACTTTTCTTGTCAAGCGATGATAATTGGATCTCATTACTGTTTTTAAACCCTGCACTAGAGTAAAAGTAGTAAGATTCAAGGAGTGCGAGTTGTGCAGGAGACTCAGGTACGTTGTATTTATGTTGCGTGATACATTTCTTTTCTTCAGGCGAGACGGGATACCAGCTATCCAGATAACGGCCAAATATAAACTTGCAAATCCAGGTATTACCATTACTGCGCGCGGGGTCTATAGTCATAGAGTCAGGATTAAAACTAAGAGTCTTTAAATCACCATACGTACCACAACCACAACCACCACGACCAAAACCATTCGTATTCGTAGAATTGATTTCTCTATTTCCTGTATAAAAGATTATTTTTCCACCTGTTTTAAGTGGGGCAAGATAAGACATGGATGCATTCTCCAATGCAAACCGTTGTTGAATTTTTTTGATGAGTGGTTTAAAGCGATCCGTAGCCAATACAGATTTATTGTTTAACTGGCCATACGAATCAAATTCATTAAACAGCGTAAATAAAGCCGTCAGATTCTCGCTGCGAATGGATTGATGAAAATTATTATTCTTATGCTTTTGGGACGTATAGAGCTCTTCCAGACTTTTTTTCAAATCTGGTTCTGTATCCAGCAGTATTTGATAGTCTGTTACTGGATCGGGTATAGCGCCAAACAAAGGCGGGAATCGATCTTTATCTAGAGATGGCTGTGTCACATGCATTTTAGTATTGTTCAGAAGATCGACCACGCGTTGATCACCCGCAGGATGATTGGTTGCTAAATAGGGGTAGGCTCGAAAGGTAGAAAAAAATTGAGTCAATTTGGAGTGAAGATAGAGATGAGAGTCGGGCGTATTGGTAGAGGCTTCTCTTGTTACTGCAAAATAATCTCGGAGTGCGAGTAAGCTACAACGAGTAAGCAATTGCGTCGGAAGTGTAGCTTCTCTCAGTGTTTTTTTGGATGCTTCTTCGTATAAAGCATGCAATTCATCCAGCGTATTGGCTATCGAGTCATACTCTACTGATGTCATTGTATTATAAAAAGGGATGGGCTCGTAATAAGGTTTTTTTTCGTTACAAGATGATGGAATGGGAAGCTGCAGGACTGTTTGTTCGATTTGCGTCATAACCCACAAAGAATTCTTGTCTTTTTGTGCTTTGCATTGTGTTATCACGTCAGCCAAGTCTGACAACAAGTTATTTTTACGTGGTGCAGGTAACAGCGATGGTGAAGTTTCGTTCTCTGTGTTTGTAGTATCGAAAGATGCTATTTTCATGATCAGTTCATTAGGTATAAATCGCTCGCAGAATGAATTGACAAAATTGAACATAGAATCAAAATTAGCCTTGAAATTGAAAAATGATGAAATCACCTTCTGCTTCTGCTCGTTTGTTTGTAATTGTTGCTGCAAATCTTTTAACTCCTGAACGATACGATCTTTCTCCTGCTCATCGGTAAATACACCAGGCTCCTGCAAAATCTTTAAGTTATTGATAATAGCCTTTTGCACAAAGGCGGTGATTTTGGGTGAACGAGGTGGTGCTGGATGCGTTGCAATAAAATCTTTTAACGCATACATTTTGAAATCAAAAATAAATCGCTGATATTCTGGCAATGTCTCAAAATTAATTTTTAGCATTTGATGGATGGAACGTTGTGCACATGTACCAGACAATTGGCTGGCTGTGGTCGCGCCCGGCGTAGTTAAATCTTGAGAAATATGTTCGGCTTTTAAAAATGCAAGGCTCGCGTCAATTTGATGATAAAGTGTTTCAGCGTCCCAATTCTTCGGAAAAGGAAGTGGTTTGAACTTGGGTATGACCAATCGGCTAACTAAGTTTTGTAATTCTTTTTGATTAATAGGCTCATGTAGCTTGTACGTTTTAACGGGTGAAAATAGTTCTTTCTCTTTCGAAGATGTTTTTTCATGAAACTCAAGCCCTGAGCCGGAGTTATAAATGGAAAATAACAACTCACCTTCCGCGTTTTTTTCAAATTGATAAATCATGGCGTGTCCAGGGCTATCACCTCCCATCCAGCCTCCAGGTAAAAGCAGATCTTGTCCTGGTTTTAAATTATTAATCTCTCCTAACGTCGTTGACGTAAATTTTTCTAGCGTTTTTTTTGTCGCTGGTAAGTCAGGCCGTAAGGTTTTAATTATATTTTCACGACGAACCAAAGCATCCATTGCAGCAGCAAGTTTCTGTACCTCATGCGGCATATTGGGCAAAGTCTTAAAGTATTGATTGAGATAGCCAAATGTATTACTAAATGTATTCCCCTGAACACCAAAGCGACCTGACAACTCCGAGTCAAGCAAGATGTGTGCAAAGAGTGATATATTAATAGGAATTGGCATCTTGGATCCTTTCAAGCAAGACTATTCAATTAACTGCTACAATCTCAACCAACCAGTTATTGTAAGTATAGACTTGTTTTAAAAATATAGTATTTGGTTATGATGCAACACGCGCATCCCACCGTTCGCCACTCGGCCATTGACTTCGTTTATAAATGAGGAACATTTGGTTCTTCAGGCGAGTCAATTAATTTGATAATTGATTCTAAATCTTCAATGAGCTTTGGAAGATTGGATGCATTATTTTTCCAATTTTTATTAAATTCTATCATTTCCGCATTCGATTTTAGCATTTCGCTGTTTAAAATCCGCGGAAATGAAACCTCTATTAATTTGGATACTTCATATTCCACCTCAAAGAATGCATCTAGCGGCTGCATATCATTAGTGATTTTTATTGCCCAAAGTCCACCCTGTTCATCTTATTTAAGCCTTATAGATCCGTGAAAAATTTTTTTATTCCGTCCATCCAAGGATAAATAGTAATCGTATCTAATTTTCTTGCATAAGGATCTTGAGAAAAACACACCGCCTCACAATTTCCAAAGTCATGTGCCAAAGATTTTAGAGTATTCAGATGGATTTCATCTACCGATTTTGAGCTTTTGATCTCAATGAATAAATGAGGTAATCCTGGTCTATCAACAACCAAATCAATTTCAGCATCATCCTTTGTTTTTAAATAGCTAAAGCGGTATTCTGGTTTAAAATAATTAGCCAGACGGAGGCATTCCAAGATAACATAATGTTCAAAAACATCACCATAAGCACTGGTTCTCTCTTGCAAAGGAAGGCTCAACGAGCGAGTTAATGATCGTACAATACCTGGATCAATATAATAAAATTTAGGTTTTTGGCTCAGTCGTTTACGAAACGAATGATGAAACGGTTCTAGTAAAAAACCAATCAAGGTTTCCTCAAGAATCTCAAAATAGTCTTTTACTGTTTTTTCATTAACACCCACATCGCGCGCAATATTTGCATAATTAACAATCTTACCATTACATTGAGCTGACGCTTCAAGAAACCGACGAAAGGGATCCAAATTACGCACCCATTGTTCTGCGATAATTTCCTCTTTTAAATAAGTATGTGCATAACTGATTAAATACTGCTGTTTTTCTTGTGGTTCATTGAGCTCCACACATTTGGGTAACGTTCCATAATGCAAAGCAAAATTTAAATCAAATTTGTCGTCTAATTCAATGAATGAAAATGGGTATAAATTATAAACAAAAGCACGGCCAGCCAATAAATTAGCGCCGCCACGTTTGAGTTTTCTTGCGCTAGAACCAGATAAAATAAATATCTTTTGCTTTTCTTCAATGAGTTGATGAACAACGTCTAATAATTTAGGTATTTTTTGAATTTCATCAATCACAACATGTGTTATATTTTCAGACAAAGCATGAACCATTTCCATTAAAATTTGTGGATTCCTACTTAAACGCTCTTCTATCTCATACGTCAATAAATCCAAGTATAATGTGCTCTGTGGTGGAAAGGATGCACGCAATAAAGTACTTTTTCCTGAGCCTCTTGGGCCAAACAAAAAGAAGTGATGCTTCTGAGTAAGACGTTGCAATCGCGGGTACATTTATGTAAATCCGTAGTGAACTACTATAAATGTACGCCAAATCCGTAGTGAAGTACAGCTGTTCTCATTCTTTAGCGATAGATGTTGACGATGTGGACTGGTTTATCTCGTGTCTGAAAAAGCGATGTCACTCCTTTTTCATTATTTTCTTCAATACTATACTCTTAAGTCATTCAATGATAAATGCTCACTTGCTGATACAGGTGCTTCTGGATACCCCATATTAATCACGTTAATACATCTTTTTGAATAATCTATATAATGGTCGTAAACAGGCCGAGGAATAGCACGTGAATCAAGCCATCGCCTCATAGAGCTTAAAAGACTAAGGTGTATTCTATTGGACTGTGGCGCATTTAAAAGATTTTTAAATTGCTCTAGCATAAAAGCGCCATCGCTTGCTACAGATTCATCAATTTTTTTAATGGTATTGAAAAGCATATCTGAATACATTTGAAAATGGATCAGTCGGTTCTCTTCTATATGGAAATCATTTAATCTAGAAAGATTATTTAACAGAAAAGTCAAATCCTGTTTCACTAAGTTAATATTTGAAAATCGCAAGTGACAACAAACAGATTGACTGAAAAACCCTTGTCTTACCTGTGTGGAAACACGATCGACTGCTGAGGCTGCATATTCATAATAGAAATATAACCATGTTGGATGAGCTATTAAAAATGAATGTGCTTTGCTTAAATTTGTATTGTTTAGGGAAAAAGAAGAAAATGTAGCGTCGGTACGATGATCAATTACTCTGAAAGCTGAAAAAACTTTTTCTTTTAAAACAAAACCAACATTATTTTGTTGTAATAAACTTTGTAAAAACTCAAAACATTGATCTAACGACGAAGTTTTAAGTAACTTTCCATCATGTCCCAAATAAGGATGGGGTAGCATTAATGAGGCTTTAATCAGTTTACCTATTTCTTTATAAACGACAGTTTTTATTAGTTCGCGCCATTGATTTATTTCAGTTATAACGTTTCCATCTTTTTCAGCATCGTCAGGATATAAAGATTTGAATCCTTGTTCTTTATCTGCAAATGTATTTTTGAAAATCATTGCGTGAATGACTGAAGCGATTGCTTCATAAATAATTCGATATGAATAGGATAGTTTACGAGCATCAATGCCAGTAAGGTAAATCGCTGCATTGATTCTGGTATCAAATTTCTGTAAATCACCTTGATCAATCTGATTTAAAATTAATTGCAACTCCTCCGGGCTTTGAATGGGATGTACTTGAATTGCCTGACGAGTATTAATGCAGTAAAGTAAAAAATCGTTATTTGTCGTTGCTAAGTTAAAATAGCTTCTTACAAGAGGAATCCAGTTTTTGGGGGAAGCTGTCGTTATAAAACCATCCAACTCCTGATCATATTTTTGCTTTATATCTGCATAAGATTCTGTAGATATTGGAGATGTTGATTGAACCATAAGAAGATCATTCGCTGCTACTGGATGGGCATTTTCTTGCGAGTTAGATAAGTGCTCGTCTATGGGAGCAGGCGGTCTATATAACCCTATAAATGTCGATAGTTTTTTAGAAATATCTTGAGACAAGCGCGTTTTAGGCCCAAGTTCATCATTGTTATATTTATTTATAATGTGTTGTAAGTTCTCGATATTTTTATTTGTCCATTGGCCAGTAAAAGTACCATTAACTTTTGTTAACGCTTCAATGAGTAACCCATATTCTTTCTGTTTACCATTCAAACAGATGCTGGCTTTCTTGGCGAAAAAGATAAATTTATCAAAATTATACGGGGCGAATGTTTCTGAACAGGGATATACAAGAAATTTCAATAAAGGTGATAGTTTAATGATACTTTGCTTAAGTTCAGCTGCTAACAAATAACTATTTATAAAGATATCTTTAAGGATATATTGAGGTGTATCAAATAGTTTATTTGTTAAAATACCTTCCCACTTTGTTAAGTTTTGAGCAACCAAGTTAATCTGAGACTTATTCACGGTGTGAGAATTAATGACATGATCGCAGATGACGGTGAGATCTTGTGTCAGTTTCTTTGCTGCTACTTTACGTGCAGCTTCGCGTTCTGCTATACGTATCGCGTCCGCTGCTCTCGCACGAGAATCGTAATCTCTTTCTTCCGCACACATTCTGTAGTGTCTAGCTTCGGCGATAGGATTATCAAAGCCCATAATATTAACTCCTAAAATATTTGTGAGTATTGTATGTTGATCTTTATCTTTATCTTTATCTTTATCTTTATCTTTATTTAACCTAATCTAATTCGTTGCCCCGGATGGATCGCGCGCTTTTGAATATTGGGATTTAGCTGAACCAACATTGCTAGTCTGATGTTGTTTACTTTGGCTATGCGTCTTAAATTGTCACCACGTTTGACCACATAGGTGCCAGAAACCCGGCTTCGTCGCCAGATAATCAGTTGTTGACCTCGTTGTAATGCATTTTTGGATTTCAATTTATTCCATGATTTAATCTGGTTCATTGATATTCCATATTTTTTTTGTATCTGTGCGTACGACTCATTAGGTTGAACAATATGGATTATTTTATATTGCTTGAGTGCAGTAAAGTGCGGTTTATTAGCTGGACGAGGACGCGGAGCAGGAGCATGTGTTTTTACCGTCGCGACGACTGCAGTGTGCTTCGCTTTTTGAATCAGAACATACTGGCCTTTTTTAACGGAATTGGATTTAAGTTGGTTGAGTTCTTTTATCAAGTTAATTGTTGTGTGATGACGCTGTGCGATCAGGTTCAGGTTATCGCCAGCGCTAACTTGATGTCGTGTCCAGCTAACACGTCGATCTTCTGGGAAATTGGCTAGATTTCGATTGAAATTTTCAACACGATTGACCGGGATCAGTAATTTATAAGGACGATAAGGCGCTGTCGCCCAACGATTATACCCAGGGTTAAGTTTAATCAGATCATGATATGAAATACCGGCGAGTTTTGCCGCATGACTCAGATCGATTTGGGTTCCAATATTAACTTCCTGAAAATAGGGCGTATGTGGGATGTCAGGTAATGTAACTTTATAGCGAGCGGGATTTTGAATGATCTCAGCCAAAGCCAGCAAGCGAGGGATATAGGCTTTTGTTTCATTGGGAACAGGTAATGACCAGAAGTTAATTTTACCTGTTTGTCCACTGGTTTTGATGATGCGAGCCATAGTCCCTTCACCAGAATCATAGGCTGCAAAAGCAAGTATCCAGTTACCATTGAAAAATTTGTTTAAATAGACTAAATAATTAAGCGCCGCATCCGTAGCCGGGCGAATACTGCGCCTTCCGTCGAACCACCAGTCCTGCTTTAATCCTAAATCGGTACCTGTACCAGGCATTAGTTGCCATAAACCCGCGGCTCCTGCACCAGAATAAGCGAAGGGGTCATATGAGCTCTCAATCATTGGAATTAAGGCGATCTCACCGGGGATGTGACGTTTTTTGATTTCAGTAATAATGTGATACATGTACGGTTCAGATTGCGCAAATTTTTGCACATAGCTTGGGTGTGCGACTAGCCAATGCAATTGGTTCTGCACTTCGGGCTGGGTTACTTCATGGTTTAGCACGAACTCTTTGCGAAGCACGTCCCATACATTAGGTGCTGTACGAGAACTGGCAGGCTGGGTATATGTCAGGCTGGATAACATCAGGGACAAATAAAATAACGCTCTTAATTTAAACTTCAACTCAACAGCCTGATTAAAAAAAGGATTATACAGTCTACTAAAAAAATCATAAAGAATAAACCTTTGATGATTTATTTAAAGTCTAAAAGAGAGCTAGTTAGTTAAAAAGGTCTTTTTTATCACGCAAGTGTTTAAAAATTTCCAGTGAATCAAGCGGATTAACGCCATTTTCCTGGGCATATTTTTGTAATGAATGAGTGTCTGTACGCAAGAACGGGTTGATTTTTTTCTCCGTCGCAATGGTTGATGGCAAGGATAATTCGGTTTTACTTTTATTTAATACAGCGGCATAAGTGCTAATCGTCAAATTATTCGGCTCAATGGTAGCCGCGAATCGTAAATTATTCCGCGTATATTCGTGACCGCAATATATTTGTGTCTCATCGGGCAGATTTTTTAATGTTAATAATGAGTCATGCAATGCCTGCATCGTGCCATCAAATACGCGACCACAGCCAGCTGAAAACAAAGTGTCGCCGCAAAACAACCAATGCATTTGTGGCTCATAATAACAAATATGTGAGCTTGTATGCCCGGGGGTATTCAACACTTGAAAAGTAAACCCGTCAACAGGTAAAGCATCATCAGCTCGGAGCGGTATATTGGGCGGTGGAATTCGTTGATCATGTGGTGCATATACCAGAGCATTTGGAAATGCATCCAATAATTCCGGCACACCACCAATATGATCATGATGGTGATGGGTTAACAATATGCTGCTTAAAGTCAATCCGGTATCTCTGGCATAAGACAAGACCGGCCTGGCTTCACCTGGATCCACACACATAAAGGTGGGCTGTTTTGGGTTTACAATGACCCAGATGTAGTTGTCGTTAAATGCGGACAATGCAATAGGCTTATTCATAAATAGAGCGCTCCTTCGCGAAAATATTATATTTTAATTGTTTCCATAAGATATGACGATACGCCAGGATTAAATATCTTGCGCAGAGCTTGTAGCACAAGTTTTAACTCCTCAGGCAATACATAAGGAGGGTTAATAATCCACAATCCACAGCCTGTCATACCCGGTTTATCAGCCCCAGTAAGATAAAATTCTACACGCAGACTGCTTTCAGCACCAATACTGGTTAGACCTTTGATTAATTGTTGATGTAGCTTGTTGTCAACCAAGGGGTACCATAAGCAATAAACACCAGTAGCAAAACGTTGGTAGGCTGCTTTTAGCGCAAGCGGTATTTGACGGTATTCAGTTTTGACCTCATAGGATGGATCAATAAAGATCAAACCCCGTCGTTCTGGGGGTGGTAGCAGTGCAGCCATATTATCCAAACCATCATTTTCACTGTAAAAAACCCGTTTTCCCTGTTTAGGTAATTGACTCAGAAAATCAAACTCACCTGAATGCAACTCACTAAAAAATAGTCGATCCTGATCACGAAGTGCGTGAATAGCCAGCTCAGGTGAACCGGGGTAATAGCGTAGGGCTTCGCCTGCGTTTAACTGCTGGATGGTTTTCAGGTAGGGCGAAAAAACAGCAGGTAATTGCTTGCGTTGTGCCCATAGAGGCACAATGCCTTCGTGGGCTTCACCTGTTTTTAATGCTTGTGGGCTTTTTAAATCATACATTCCTCGACCGGAATGCGTTTCCAGGTAGAGCAATGGTTTATCTTTTTGGATCATGTATTGCAGCAAGCGCGAGAGGGTCACGTGTTTGACAACATCGGCAAAATTGCCGGCATGGTAACCATGTTGATAACTGAGCATGTGGTTTATAGCCTGAATGGAATAAACGGGGAGTATAACAGGTAATTCATTCAGGATCGCGTTGTCAAAAACCTTAAACTGTGCTCGTGTAAAGTATATTTTAAGCTGAATCACACATTTTAAATAATTGAACTATACTTTCATTGAGGCATGAAAATTTGGAGACAATGATGAGCTTACATAAAAATCATGATGAGAGCCGGTCGTATAATGACCTGAGTCATGAGGATGATAAACATGATCTGTCACACAGAAAACATGTACGACAAATGCTTGAGAAAAGACTTGAGCAAAAACGTCTCAAGGAAGAGCTAGAGTTCTTTGACGGTGAGCTGGATGATGAGTTTGATTGGCATTATCTTGATAAATAAGTCGCTGCAAACAAGGTGTTTTGCAGTAACATACTAATAGTCATGGGGCCTGCGCCGCCAGGTACTGGCGTTAACCAGGCCACTTTTTTTCTGGCTTCCTGAAAGTTCACATCACCATGAACTGTCCCGTCCTGTCGACGGTGCATCCCAATGTCAATCAGAATTTGCGCAGGCTGCAGCCAGTCGGTGTTGATAACAGTTGTTTTGCCAGTCGCTACGACCAGTATATCCGCCATGCGAACATGTTGTTCCAACTTTTGGGTTAAGCTATGACAAATAGTTACCGTAGCTTTGGCATGTAGAAATTCTAAAGCCATAGGTCGACCAACGATGTTTGATGCGCCAATCACAACGGCATGTTTTCCAGCAACGGGTAAATGATAGTACTCCAGTAATTTTATCACACCATATGGCGTGCACGGCCTCAATTGTGGGTTGCCTTGTGCAAGTTGACCGAAATTGTAGGGATGAAATCCGTCAACATCCTTGTTTGTATTAATGCGCTCAATGATGTGACGACTGTTAATATGGATAGGCAAGGGTAGTTGGACAAGAATGCCATCTACGTTTACAGCCTCATTTAAGGTATCAATCAGGGACAAAAGCTCTTCTTCAGTTGTTTCTGGAGGAAGATTATAATCAAATGAGTTAAACCCAGCTTCCAAGCAGGCTTTGCGTTTACCAGTAACGTAAATTGTCGATGCAGGATCTTCTCCCACCTGTATTACGGCGAGGCCTGGCGCTCGATGACCTTGTTGAATACGCGTTGCGACATCCTGTTTTATTTGACTCCTGAATTCACCAGCAACTAGTTTTCCGTCAAGAATCAAGGCAACCATATATTTTTTATCCTGTCTTCGTAGATTTTTTGACAGCAGTTCCGGCAAGGTTGCCTTCTTCATACAGTTTTAAACGCGCGAGCAAAGTGCCAGCATTGGCCTTAAACTTAGCCATTTCACGTGAAGACACAGGTGTCGAACGAGGCAATTCAATAGTTGTTGGGTTTTTGGGTTGCTGATTAATATGAAATTCATAATGACAGTGAGGGCCCGTCGCCAATCCTGTTTGCCCCACATAACCAATAACCTGTCCACGCTTTACATAAGCACCCTTCGTTAGACCTTTCTGAAATTTAAGTAGATGCCCATAGATTGATGAGTAGGTTTTATTGTGAGAAACTTTGACCATGTTGCCATAATCATTCTGTCGACCAATGATTTGTATATAGCCATCGCCCGTGGCATGAATGGGTGTGCCAATCGGGGCAGCTAGGTCAACGCCCTTGTGTGGTCTACTGTAATGCAGAATGGGATGTTTTCTTGATAAACTGAATGTTGAACTAATATGGCTAAATTTTATGGGATATCGAGAAAACGCCTTCCTCAAACTGACACCCTGTGGAGTGAAATAATCATAATTCCCTGCCGCGTTTTCATGTCGTATTGCCTGATGAACTTTACCACGATTGGTATATGAAACAGCCAAAATATCACCGGTACTGACCCATTTATCATCAACATAAAAGGCGTTATACAGAATACTAAATTGATCACCAGCACGGATATCTTTCGCAAAGTCAATTTCCCAATTAAAAATGTCAGTCATCTGTTGGACTAACTTAAAGGGGAGATGCAATCGTTGAGCAGTTCCATATAGAGAGCCTTGAACTGTCGCTGTCAGGAATTGATTATGGCTGTTCATTTCACGCGAATTAACTTTACTAACATATTGGTTGTCCTTGCGGGAAACAACCAGAACTTGGGTGTCGTTTAACGGAAGAACCAGTTGTTCCAGAATTTTATCGTGTATCAAAAACTGTATCTGTTGATTTAGCTTGATTCCGGATAATTTTTTAGCATAGACATTATCATGAACAACTGCGAGCAGGGTTTGCTGGCTGAGGCCTAATTGTTTGAAAATACTACCCAGAGTGTCCCCTCGGTGTGTTGTCACAATAGTCCAGTCATTATTTTTAGCAGCCTTGGCAAGCTCGTCTTGAGGTTCATCCAGCTCAGGCAGCGACAGTGTTGTATTGGTATAATGTGTTTTATTGTTAAGTAAAAACAGATTGTAAAGCAGACAAATAAAAAACAAAGCAACAAATACCACAACCAATGTAATTGATTGTGATGCTTTTGGAGTTTTTGTTGCTGATACGTTTAAATGTTGATGCATTTTTAGCCTTTACTGCAATTGTCTTGGTAAATATTGTTACACTGGGGCATTCTGTCCTAGCCGGAACAATTTATCCGGGCTAAGATACCCGTTGCGAGAAGTCAGGTCAATCATTAAAAAGGGTTTTGCTGTTATGAATATTAAAGATCAACAATATAGTGAGTTATGCCGGGGGTGTGAAGAAGTATTGCCGGATCATGAATTTGTAAAAAAACTAAAAACAGGCAAGCCATTGAAAATCAAAGCTGGATTTGATCCTACAGCGCCAGATATTCATTTAGGCCATTCTGTATTACTAAATAAATTAAGACAATTTCAGCTATTTGGTCATGAAGTTATTTTTTTGATTGGTGACTTTACATCAATTATAGGTGATCCAACGGGTAAAAACGTAACCCGAGTACCACTAAGTCAAGAGCAAATTATGGCAAATGCTGAAACTTATCAGGCACAAGCTTTTAAAATACTTGATCCTGAAAAGACAACAGTTCTATTCAATTCGCAATGGCTTGGTCGTTTATCTGCGGCAGATTTAATACGCTTGGCAGCTACGAATACAGTTGCTCGAATGTTGGAGCGAGATGATTTCCATAAGCGATATACTTCTGGACAACCGATAGCTATCCATGAGTTTTTATACCCACTTATTCAAGGTTATGATTCAGTGGAGTTACAAGCCGACGTTGAATTAGGTGGCACAGATCAGAAATTCAATTTATTGATGGGACGTGAATTACAAAAACACTACGGCCAGGAACCCCAGGTGGTTATGATGACACCTATTATAGAAGGTTTAGATGGTGTAAAGAAAATGTCCAAATCATTAAACAACTATATTGGCATCAATGAACCAGCAGATATGATGTTTGGAAAGCTCATGTCTATATCTGATGACTTAATGTGGCGATATATCAATGTATTAAGTTTTAAGACTGGACTTGAGATTGAAAAAATCAAACAGGCTGTTAATGATGGATTGAATCCACGAGATGTTAAAATTGATTTTGCAAAAGAAATCGTGACTCGTTTCCACGACCACCAGCTATCCGAGCTAGCCCATCAGGCCTTTATTGAGCGATTCCAAAAGAAGGTACTCCCAGAAAATCTGGAAATTCAAACTATACTATGTGACGCCACAACCAACATTGCGCAATTGTTGAAACAGGCAGGATTGACAAAGAGTACGTCTGACTCCATTCGCTTGGTTAAGCAGGGCGCTGTAAAAATAGATGGTGAGAAAATAGACA
>JABDAB010000028.1 GCA_013289415.1 Gammaproteobacteria bacterium | reverse complement strand
TATTAATAGTTGCTCATTCATGAGGATGCTACCTGATAAATCCTTCCTTATTAGAAGGAAAGGCTATCATGGTTTTGGTGTTGTTGACAAGCTAATCTCTTCCTCATTCTTTTCTTCTGACTGTGGTAAATGTTTGCTTATTTCTTTTTCCAGGGCTAGTTTCATTTCTTTATTTTCACTATTGATTTTAATGCGCGCCAGGTCCTTGCCAGCTGTTATGGCGGCATACACCATGACTTCAGCCATATAAGTCATGTACGCTGCATCTGGTTTTTCTGTTAAAACAGCCGATACTTTTTCTTTGGAAACTGTTACATCACGGTCGCGTTGGTGGGGTCGACCTTTTAGATTGGATTGTATAATGTAGCCATTATTTTCATGATCAACCACTTGTAAATCCCACGCCTTATGGATCTCCGACAGCACGGACGTTTCCATTAAACGGTGTGAAAACTCCTCTTTATTTTTAGGAAAGTCCCTGGTTTTTTCGGTGGCTAGTGCTGGGATATTGGATAGAATTGTGTCGTATTGCTTTTTACTCACTTCACGGGTTGCGTTCCTGAGTGAGCCATTGGCGTTTCCCTTATCCAATGCGATAATAAGTTCCGGGTCATATCCCTGTTTATCTACGTTGAATTCTTGCATTTTTTTATGACTGTATGCGCAAACAAAGTCACCGCAAGAGTAACTATCGGTTTGATGTTTGCTGGCATCTATTTTAGGGTAGACTATATCTATTAATTTCAAGCCACATGCATCTAGGCATTTTAATGTAAATGCTTCGATTGTTTTAGCACTGTTCTGCCCAAAGGAGTCATATATTTCCAGAGAGTATGGTTCATCTGCTTCAATTGGCTTGGTTAAATATAAGCCTCTCCAGTGATCCGGGCCAATGGGAATAATAATGTGGGCTAGCTGGTTATTGGTTATGGCCGCTTTAATGCCGTCCTTAACCGCCTTGACTGATCCAGGGTCGTTTATATTTAATGGAGCCAGTACTTCGGTATTCCCGCAGGATTTTGGCATCACGCGAATCATATCTTGATCGTGCATCTCAACGGTTTTTTTTACATCTGTTAAATGAAGCGGGATTATGCCCAAATGGCTCTGTTGCGCATGGTGTCTTCTGGTTATTTCATCGTTTTTTATTATTTCGCTGTTTACTGTCGCATATATTGCGTTTGAATTTTGTTCTGTGTCGTCGGAGTTTTTTTCTACTTCCTCTAAAAGCGCCAAAATTACCGTGTCGCTTTGGTGGGACAAGTTACAATTATTCTTGGCGGCTAATGTGTTTATACGCTTTAGAAGGGGAATGTATTTCTGATTTAACGTTTCAACATCGCCTAAGGTTTCAATCCGTGTTTTCAGGGTGTTAAATTCCGGAGTCGTGTCTGGCTCAAAGGTTAGCGATGCTTCCATTTGGTTTATGGGTTTCCAATATTTCCCATATGTTTCATTGGGCATGCGGTGCTCCTTGTGTAGTGAAATAGGAATAGCCCCTAATGTATTTATAGTATATATAATGGATTATGCAAGAAGGATTGTAGGTTGTAGGGGCGAGCGGCCGCCACATCTTTTGCAGGGCACTGAACAGTCCCCTCTCCCCAACCCTCTCCCGCGTTTATCACCCTGGTTTTATAAGAGTTCATCTCGCGGGAGAGGGGGCAGTTCAGTGCCTTACAAAAGATGTGGGTAATGATGTGGCGGCCGCTCGCCCCTAGAGTTTAGTGCCAATCAGGATATGATCCAGGGGTGTGTTTCACGTGAAACATCCGTTATTTATTGCAAATATTGTCGCTTCATCATGATTAAAAGAGTTTCGCAAGTATGTGGGATCAATTGCAGTCAGGAAAAACTGGCCTTTTATCTGGCTTAGGCAGTCAATAAAGCGTTGTAAATGCATCGCATCAAGTTCTGCAGCGATATCATCAAACAAATATATGCATGGTTTAGGTATTAGCTGCGCTTGTGCAAGCTTCAATGCAATTAAAATTATTTTTTGCTGTCCACGTGATAGCGATTGTTTCGCCTTTAATGCGGCTGAATCAAATATAATATCGGCCTGATGTGCGCCGGAGTGGGTATATTGTGCATGAAGATCGCTATCAAATTGCTCATGAAGGATGGTGGCCAACTCTTTCCCCGCGGACTTTTTATCCCAGCCTTTATAATAATGAATATTGCACGGCGTATCGGTTAGCTGACTGAGTAGAATCTGAAAAGCTATCGACCAATCACGAAAATAGTCAGCGCGCATTGTATCCAGCTCGGTAGCCAATTCAACCAACATCTTATTCCATGGAATAAATTGTTGTTGACTAGCCCTTTGACGCAGCAGGGCATTGCGCTGTTTAATCACGCGTCGATAGTCTTTCCATAGTTCATGATACGATTGTTTCACGTGAAACAACCCCCAATCCAGCAAGCTGCGCCGAACCGATGGCCCTTCATCGATAATTTGAAAAATATCCTGATAAAAAGCTTGGCAAGGTAAAAAATGTGCTAGCTCACTGCTGCGCTGGCAGGGTCGTTGATTTAATTTAACCTGCGTTGGATTGGATAATGACTTTTGAATACTAACTGACTCCTCCATGTTCGTGCGTGCAAAAACAGTAAGAGAGGACTCTCCATGACGAACTAAAGATACAATTTCACGGGTGCAAAAAGAATGACCGGTGCCCAGCAGATAGATTGCTTCCAGAACTGATGTTTTTCCGCTGCCATTAGCACCATAAAACACATTGTAGCGCGGATGCAATAACAGGCTTGCAGTGGCAATATTTCGTACTTGGTGAATATTTAAGTGCGTTAAGCTCATATTTTCATGGGCATGATAATATATTGGTAGTTGTCGTCATTGACGGACTCAACAAGGATGCTGGTATCGGTATCTGACAATGATATACGCATGAAACCCTCCGCCACGTGATTTAGCACGTCAAGTAAGTAGCTGGCATTGATGCCAATGGTCAGCTCATTGCCTGTGATTTGTGCAGGCAGGGATTCAATGGCTTCCTCCTGCTCTTGATTGTTGGCAATTAAGGTGAGTTGATCAGTTTGAACATGCAACAAGACAGCGCGTGATTTTTCATTGGCAAGGATGATAATACGAGATAAAGCACGTTTTAACAAATCCCGATCAATCACCACCTGTTTATCCTGATCGCGCGGGATTGCCCGTATATAAGGAGGGAAGCGGGCCTCAATCAATTTTGATGAGAACGTATATTGTTCAGTGACCAGTTTAAAATGATTCTTCCCGGCAGAAATAGCAACTTGCTCGTCTGTGATGTTATTGAGCAACCGCAATATTTCCTGAACACATTTTCTGGGCAACAACAAGCGATGATGTTGATTGCTTACCTGTGAGGGAAGTCGACAAATAGCCATGCGGTGTCCATCTGTGGCGACGAACGTAATCGATTGAGCATCAATTTCTACCAGAAGGCCATTTAAATAGGCTCGCACGTCCTGCTGAGACATGGCAAAATGTGTGGATTGTAACAAATGAATCAAAGACAACCTGCAGATAGGAAACTCCACCTCATTCACTTCATCAGCACTACTAGGGTAGTCATCAGCGGGTAATGTCGCCAGTTTAAATTGACTCCGCCCCTCTTTGATGGACACCACACCAGCTTTAAATGAAATGGTCGGGTTGGCATCGTCTTCAAGAGAACGGATGATATCGATCATTTTCTTTACTGGAATCGTAATTAAGCCAGTATGATTTTGAGTGATACAGGGAACACGGCAAGTAATTTCAATTTCAAGGTCAGTTGCAGTTAACAGAAGGTGATTATCAACCAGCTTCAGTAGAATATTTGATAAAATAGTCAGAGATTGTTTTTTATCAACAGCACCGGCAACAGTCAACAGGGGTGTTAATAATTGTTGTTTACTGATCGATAACTCAAACATGGGTCAACCTTAAAATTTATGACGATAACGTACGCATTAGATTTTTATAATCTTCCGCAAAATCAGTGCCTTCCAAAATCAGTTCCTTGACCTTCCTGCAGGCATGGATCACGGTTGTGTGATCGCGGCCACCAAAGTGGTCACCAATTTCGGGCAAACTATGATTGGTTAATTCTTTTGATAAAGCCATTGCCATTTGACGCGGTCTTGCAATAGAGCGGCTACGTCGTTTTGATAATAAATCGGCCACTTTAACTTTGTAATATTCAGCTACAGTTTTCTGAATATTTTCAATGGTAACCAGCCGGTCTTGTAGCGCGAGAAGATCCCGCAACGCTTCATTCACAAAATCAATTGTGATGGGCTTGCCGGTGAAATGTGCATTGGCAATCACGCGGCGTAAAGCACCTTCCAGTTCACGCACATTTGAGCGGATACGCTTTGCAATGAAAAATGCGACTTCATAAGGCAGGTCAACATTGGACAGCTCGGCTTTGCTAATTAAAATCGCAACACGGGTTTCCAGCTCAGGTGGCTCTACCGCAACAGTTAATCCCCAACCAAAACGCGATTTAAGCCGCTCTTCTACGCCTTCGATTTCCTTGGGGTAACGATCACTGGTTAAAATAATTTGCTGTTGGCCTTCAAGTAACGCATTGAATGTATGAAAGAATTCTTCCTGAGAGCGATCTTTCCCGGCAAAAAATTGAATATCATCGATGAGCAAAGCATTCAACGAGCGATAAAAGCGTTTGAATTCATTAATGGAATTGGTTTGCAGCGCTTTAACCATATCGGCTACAAAACGCTCGGAATGCAGATATAAAACCTTGGCTTCCGGGTTGTTTTTCAAAATAGAATTGCCAACAGCATGCATCAAATGGGTTTTTCCCAAACCCACGCCACCATAAATAAACACCGGGTTGTACGCATCGCCCGGCCTCTCTCCCACTTGCATGCAAGCAGCCTTGGCCAATTGGTTGGAGTTCCCTTCTACAAACGAATCAAATACAAATTTTTTGTTCAGGTAACTGTTTTTATAATGGTCAGCCGTTTTTTTAGGCGATGTTTTTATATATGGAGCAGCGAGCGCAACATCCGCCGACGGATTACTGGCGACAACAGGCTGAGCAGCTTTGCTACCAATTTCAACGCTCACCACCTTGATTTCACCCGCACCAAGTTGGTTAACCAATTCTAGAATACGTGAATAGAAATTTTTCTTGACCCAATCCACGACAAATCGATTCGGCGCAAGCAAAACCAACGTGGTATCCACGGTCTCAGATTGCAAGGGCCGTAACCAGGTATTGAATTGCTGAGCGGGATACTCTTCTTGCAAAAGCCCCAAACACTTCTGCCAGACAGTTGCAGACACAGATAACTCCTCAAAATTACACCGGGGGAGAATTTCCCCCTACTTGTTTTTAGGCAAAAAACCGAGCCTTGCTAATCCGTAGCAAATCATTATACCCAAACAAGTCCATGTTGCGTAGACTTAATCTAATTTTTAGGTAAATTTGCCAAGCTCTTACCTTTTGTGGAAAAATCAGGGTATTCATGAATTATATAAGTAGTATCCAACATGGTTATTGATCGCGCCGGCTACCGGTTGAATGTGGGTATCGTATTAACCAACGAATCCGGTCGAGTATTTTGGGGAAAACGCCAGGGACACGATGCCTGGCAATTTCCTCAAGGGGGACTTGCGGCTGGGGAAACAGCGCTTGAAGCCATGTTTCGCGAGTTGAATGAAGAGGTGGGTCTTGACCGCGGTGATGTGGAGGTATTGGGTGTCACCAAGCGATGGCTTAAATATCGATTGCCCAAACAATATTTGCGGCACGGTACACAGCCCCTGGTTATTGGTCAGAAACAAAAATGGTATTTATTAAAATTAGTGACTAGTGAACAAAAAATTCGACTGGATTTGTATGACTCTCCGGAATTCGATAGCTGGCGCTGGATAGATTACCAGGAGCCGCAGGAACAGGTCATTTTTTTCAAAAAACAAGTCTATGTACAGGCATTAAAAGAGCTAGAGCATTATCTTAAACGACGGCGCCTCCCCTTCGGTGTGAGACGTAAACGGGGTAACCATGGTCACTAAATGTTAAAAGTATTAAAACGGATCGTTCAGGAAGTCACGACAGCAGGTCACCTGAAAGCCGCGCTCGATATTTTAGTGCACCGCGTGCGCGAAGCGGTTAATGCGGATGCTGTTTCAGTATATCTAATTGATAACAAGCACTCTGAGTATGTACTGATTGCTACAGACGGTCTGAATAAACAGGCCGAAGGCCAAGTGCGCATCAGTATGGATACTAGTTTGATTGGGCTTGTTGGTCGACGTGAAGAACCGTTTAATATTGATAATGCCTTGATGCATCCCGAAGCTTACCAAAACCCATTGCTGGGTGAAGACCATTTAAATGGTTTTTTGGGGATCCCCATCATCCAACACCGCAAGTTGTATGGTGTTTTAACCGCGCAGCAGGCGGAGAATCGTTGTTTTGATGACGAGGGAGAGGCCTTTTTAATCACCCTTGCGGCACAATTGGGCGGCATTATCGCCCATGCCGAGGCGACGGGTGAGCTGGCACAATTAACCCAGCCAAAGTCCGAAGGTGCCAGCAAACCTGACACAATACAAATTGCGCTCACAGGGATTGGCAGCGCGCCAGGGGTTGCCATTGGTAGTGCCGTGGTGGTTTATCCCCCTGCAGATATTGAAGCGGTTCCTCGTCAGACGGTTGATGATATAGATAATGAAATTGCCATCTTTTATGATGCACTACAGACGGCACGAGACAACATGCATCGTCTGGGTCGCCGTATGAAAGCGTGCGTTTCAGAAGATGAGCATGCCTTGTTTGATGTGTATTTGCATATACTGGATAAAGACAGCCTAGGCGCTGAAGTCGTGCAGGAGATCCGTCTGGAGAGTCTGAGCGCTCAGTCAGCCCTTGCTTCTGTCATTAAAAAACATGTGTACCAGTTTGAAAATATGAAAGACGACTATTTGCGCGAGCGCGCCAGCGACTTTCGCGACATTGGTCGACGCGTTTTGGCCCAATTACAATCCACTCAGCATGACGAAATTATTTATCCGCGTCGCACCATTTTAATCGGCGATGAAATCACCGCAGCAGCCTTAGCTGAAGTACCCGAAGGTCAACTGGTTGGTGTGGTCTCTGCAAAGGGTTCCAGCAATTCGCACGTTGCCATTTTAGCTCGAGGTATGGGCGTGCCTACGGTGATGGGTGTACGTGGATTGAATATCGACGAGCTGTCACGTCGCGCCATGATTGTGGATGGACATTATGGGCATGTATTTGTTTCACCTTCAAAAGCGTTGCTGGCAGAATACAAACAATTGGTGCAGGAAGAAGATGAACTAAACCAAAGCCTGATTAGCTTGCGCGACAAGCCTGCAGAAACCACTGACAACTACCGTATCTCGCTCCAGGTTAACACCGGTCTGGCCATGGATTCTGGCTTGTCGATGAGTGTGGGAGCAGAGGGCGTCGGCCTCTATCGCTCTGAGGTGCCTTTCATGAGCCGTGACAGGTTCCCGTCAGAAGACGAGCAATACATCATTTATCGGCAAACGCTCAAGGCGTTTGCTCCGCGCTCAGTGACCATGCGTACCTTGGATATTGGGGGCGATAAAGTATTGTCATACTTTCCAGTAGAAGAGGATAATCCATACTTGGGCTGGCGGGGAATCAGGGTTACACTCGACCACCCAGACGTCTTTTTATTGCAAGTACGTGCCATGATGCGCGCCAATGAAGGGTTAAATAACCTGAGTATCATGTTGCCCATGATAACCACCCTGAGTGAAGTGGATGAAGCCATTTATTTGATTAATCAGGCTTATGCCGAATTGCTGGAAGAGGGCTGTCAGATTGTCAAACCAGAACTGGGCGTGATGATTGAAGTACCAGCAGCCGTATATCAAGCGAGGGAACTGGCCAAGCGCGTGAATTTTCTATCCGTAGGCAGCAATGATTTGACTCAATATCTGTTGGCAGTTGACCGCAATAACGGGCGTGTTGCATCGTTGTATGATTCGTTACATCCGTCTATGATTCGTACCTTAATCAAAGTGGTTGAGGGCGGGCACGCGGCGGGTGTTAAAGTGAGCATTTGTGGGGAAATGGCCAACGATCCACTGGCGGTTATTTTACTGCTGGCAATGGGATTTGATACACTCAGCATGAACTCATCGGGGCTACCTCGAGTCAAATGGGTCATTCGCAATTTTTCAATGGCCATTGCCCGTAAAATTCTGGCTGAAGTTCTGGAGATGGAGCATCCGACTGAAATTCGCCTGCATTTGCAAGCAGCGCTTGAAAATCAAGGTTTGGGTATATTAGTCAGAGCAAAAAAATCGTAACGGTTTTCCTTCTCCCTCTGGGAGAAGGTGCCCGATAGGGCGGATGAGGGAGGAGCTAAACCGGCATTGCAAACGTTGTTTCAAGGCAAGTTGCCAACGGCATGTATTAAATATGTTACGATTTTGGAATAATGAGATTCTAATCAACCCTCATCCGCCCTATCGGGCACCTTCTCCCAAAGGGAGAAGGAAAACCCTGACCGGAGACCTCATGTTAATTTTCCCAGATATCAATCCAATAGCCTTCTCCCTCGGCCCAATCAAGGTGCACTGGTATGGCATCATGTACTTATTGGCCTTCACCGGTGCCTGGTTTCTTGCACACTGGCGCGTGAAACATTATCGACTGGATTGGACCTCGGAACAAATTGGCGATCTGATTTTCTACGCAGCGATGGGTGTTATTCTGGGCGGCAGGGTGGGTTATATGCTGTTTTACAACACACAACAACTCATCAGCCAGCCTTTGAGCCTTTTGAAAATATGGCAAGGTGGCATGTCTTTTCATGGCGGTCTTCTCGGGGTCATGGTTGCGGCGATTTTATTTGCACGCAAAATAAAAAAACCATTTTGGCAAGTCACTGATTTTGTCGTGCCGCTGGTACCACTAGGACTTGCATTTGGACGCTTGGGTAATTTTATCAATGGCGAACTATGGGGACGCACAACCGATGTCCCTTGGGGGATGGTTTTTCCGCAAGTAGATAACCAGCCTCGTCATCCATCTCAGTTGTATGAATTTGGTTTGGAAGGGATTGTTCTATTTATTTTCGTCTGGTGGTATGCCGCGCGTCCACGGCCTGCTGGTTGTGTAACCGGTATTTTTTTAATAGGTTACGCCCTGTGTCGCCTGATTGTTGAATGTTTTCGAGAACCGGATCCACAGCTCGGATATTTGGCTTGCAATGTCATGACAATGGGGCAGTTATTATCCATTCCCATGTTATTCGCAGGATTGTTTTT
Organism: Gammaproteobacteria bacterium; assembly: GCA_013289415.1. Lineage (GTDB taxonomy): Bacteria > Pseudomonadota > Gammaproteobacteria > Legionellales > Legionellaceae > DDPF01. The sequence continues at coordinate 13,444 of JABDAB010000028.1, read as the reverse complement.
GTGGTGGAGGAGGTGACTACTCCGAGCGTCAACAGCCCCTAGTGTCATTTGAACGTGTTGTTGAGGTGGAACTCAATTAGGTGGTGTTTTATATTGAACACTGTGGATCAATAAAGTATACTTGTCTTTTTAAATATTAAAGTTTATTTATGCCTTATACTTATGCAACAGAAGACAACGACAACGATTCGGATTATGAAAGTGATGGGGGAACCCATTACCGTGCTCGATCAGTTGGACAATATAAACTTGAAATAAAACCTGACGAAGGCTCATACAAGTTTGGTGTGATTTACCTGTCTACTTTTGACAACACGCTATCTTATTCGCTAAGAGAGCCGAAGACAGTTTTCAGGGGCAATCTGGATTTAAACCGTCTTAGCCCGGATGTCGCTTCTTTACAAAAATCAATGACGGATCGCGGCCTAATTCCTGCATTACAACCTTATACTTCTCAACTAATAGCGATCATCGTACAAAATAAACATGCTCGAAACGGATATATTGGACACGGCACCTATTCATTCGTGCGGCTGTTTGAATCCGAGGATCGTGCAAAAGTAAAGGTCGTTTTAGAAGTGGCTAATACAGACAATCAGACCAAAAATTGGAAGGAATATGCTAGTGAAGCTCGAGTCAAACAATGCTTTTTTAATGCCCTGTACCCCAGTGATAAAACACATTTAGATCTACGCGACGACTCAAAAAAATATCGACTTGTTCTGCCCAAAAAGCCTGGTGTTTTATATTTTCAGTTGTCAATACACAATGTTAAACAACAAATAATGCTTTGTATCTCAACAATTAATGCTTTAGAAGCCTGTCATGCAGCAGGATATGTCGTGGTTGATTTAAAGGATGACAATATTCTGTATGTCTCTCCTCTTCAGAATAACGATGTGGGTACCAGTTACCTCATTGATGGAGGGATGTCCATCAAGACAGGAGACGTTATCAGCTCTGCGTTTCAAAATATTGAGGCTAGCTTAATCGCAGGCAAAAGAACACATTATGATCAAATCGCCCCAGAATGCTGGACCGGATTGAATCTTCCGGGTTGCCGGGCGCATACCAGTATGGATGTTTATTCAATGGGCTCGCTATTGAAATACACATTAAAAAGACCATGTAGCGAATTAGTACCGCTGTTAAATGACTGTATAATGACTGATCCTGCACAACGACCCACGTTAGGAAGCTTAAAAATCAGGCTTGAGGCAATGCTTAGTTCTCTCCATGACGATGTCTTTGAATTGAAGCAAGTAATGCTGTGACGTAGGTTGTGGCCTTGACCCAACAGGTATGGCTCGCCTCCCTGAGTGTGTTGGGCCAAGGCCGCAACCTACAGCAGGACAGAATCAGAGAATCGTTGTACTAGACAATAATTAAAACACTTAAGATTGTACCCGCGCGCAGTATAGGTATACACTTGACAGAATTAAGTAAAATATATTGGTGAACCGTGAGCAAAAAAAAAATAAAGGATCCGTTTTATAAAAGAGAAAGCGAAAAATACGCCGAACCCATCCCCAGCCGTGAACTGATTATGGAGCAGCTCAAAGAATTTGGCCGCCCTATCTCACGCGATCAGTTAATTGATAAATTAGGTATTGAAGAAGAAAGCAAACAGGAAGCGCTGGGTTTTCGTCTACGCGCTATGTTACGCGACGGTCAATTGATGCAGGACAGACGTGGACGTTTTTGTCTGCTAGAGCGCATTAATTTGCGACGTGGCACGATACAGGGTCATCCGGATGGTTTCGGTTTTTTTATTCCTGATGATGCGGGCGACGACATGGTCATCTCCGCCAAGGAAATGCGAACCGTCATGCATGGTGATGTTGTTCTCGCATATCAAGCAGGCCTTGACCGCCGTGGTCGTCCTGAAGGCAAAATTCATGAAGTGGTTGAGCATGCAAATGCCAGTGTCGTGGGCAGATTTTTTTCCGAGCATGGTGTTAGTTTTGTCGTGCCGGATAGCAAGCGCCTCACTCAGGATATTTCCATTTCACCTGAGTCAACGCTTAACGCCAAAAATGGACAAATTGTACTGGTTGAACTATTGGCTTTTCCCAACAAACGCACACAGGCGATTGGTAATGTGATTCACATTCTGGGTGAGCACATGGCACCGGGAATGGAAATTGAAGTGTCTATTCTTGCCCATGGTTTGCCAGCTAAATGGCCGGATGACATCGCGGCCGCTGTAGCCAAAATTCCACAGCGTGTTGATCCAGAGCAATTGGCGGGTCGTACTGATTTGCGCGACTTGCCCTTTGTCACCATTGATGGTGAAGATGCCAGAGATTTTGATGATGCGGTATATTGTTATCCAAAAGACAATGGCGGATATCAACTCTACGTTGCCATCGCTGATGTGAGTCATTACGTACCCATGGGTTCCGCATTGGATAGCGAAGCGGCACGCCGCGGAAATTCTGTTTATTTCCCAGGCAAAGTTGTGCCGATGTTACCTGAGGCGTTGTCGAATGGCATTTGCTCGTTAAATCCGCATCTTGATCGGTTGTGTATGGTTGCTGAAATGGCGATCAGTCCAGAAGGAAAAATTACTCGCTCGCGATTTTACCGTGCAGTCATCCACTCACAGGCACGCTTGACGTATACTCAGGTGAGTGATTGGCTCATTGCAGGCCAAGCCGATGCGACACATGAAAAACTATTCCCGATGTTACAGTCATTACACGATCTATATGCCATTTTGCTCAAAACACGTAAAAATCGTGGCGCAATGGATTTTGATACCACTGAAACACGCATTGAATTTGATGAAAATAGAAAAATCCAGCGTATTGTGCCCGTGATTCGTAATGATGCGCATCGTTTGATTGAAGAATGCATGTTGGTGGCCAACGTGGCAACAGCCCGCTTTTTGGAAAAAGCAAAAATCCCCACACTCTATCGTGTTCACCCGACGCCAGAAGAAGATAAAGTGATTGCGTTAAGGCAGTTTTTGGGGGAACTGGGTTTGCAACTGGGCGGTGGAAAAAAACCAACACCCAAAGATTTCCAGCGTACGCTGGCATCCATTGGTGATCGGCCAGAAAAACATCTAATCGAAACGGTGATGTTACGCTCATTAAAACAGGCGCAATATATTGAAGCCAATGATGGTCATTTTGGCTTAGCTTATTCCGCCTATACGCATTTCACATCGCCCATACGCCGTTATCCGGATCTGCTTATTCACCGTGCAGTGGGTCATTTGATTGATAATCAGCCACCTGAAAAATTCGCATACAGCGAAGAAGAGATGGGTCGCCAAGGCAAGCATTGCTCCTCAACTGAACGACGAGCGGATGAAGCCACCCGTGAGGTAGTTTCCTGGTTGAAATGTGAATACATGCAGGACAAATTGGGTCAGGTGTTTAGCGGCAAAATTTCTGCGGTCACCGGGTTCGGCATTTTTGTAGAACTAAACGACATTTATGTAGAAGGTTTGGTGCATGTCACCTCGTTGAAAAATGATTATTACACCTTTGATGCCGTCAAGCATCGTCTAGTCGGCGAGCGAGGTGGTACTGTTTATCGCCTTGGTGATAAAATGACAGTATTGGTCGCCCGAGTTGATTTGGATGAGCGAAAAATTGACTTTGAACTTGCTGAAGAAGGTGATCTGAGTGTCTGATCAATATGTTTATGGTGTACATGCAGTAGCAGCTTTACTCGCCAACCGTCATCGTGTCACCAAAGTTTTGTATCTCACACAAGACCGAGTCGACAAACGAGTACAGGAATTATTGGCTTTGGCAGAACAGGCTCATATTCCTGTCGAGCGCCTTGCCGCACACAAAATGGATCAACGCTTTTCCGAGTTTACACATCAAGGCGTTGTAGCTGTCGCGGGCAATTTGCCTGAATACGGAGAAACCGATCTCTGTCTTTTATTAGAATCAAGCAAAAAGCCCGCCCTGATACTCATTTTGGACGGTGTGACCGATCCCCATAATTTAGGCGCATGTTTACGCAGCGCCGATGCTGCAGGCGTTGATTTTGTTATTATCCCAAAAGATAAAAATGCCAGCATTACACCCGTAGTGAGTAAAGTCGCCTGCGGTGCCGCAGAAAGCATGCCCCTGGTCCGTGTGACCAACCTTGCCAGAGCAATGGAAGTGATCAAACAGGAAGGCGTGTGGATTTACGGTGCAACAGGAGAAGCAGACGAATTAATCTATAGTCTGGATTGTAAAACATCCATTGCCATTGTACTGGGCGCTGAAGGAACGGGCATGCGACGCTTAACACGCGATCAATGCGACGGCGTGTTCGCATTACCCATGCTCGGTACAGTAACTAGCCTGAACGTATCAGTTGCCACCGGGGTTTGTTTGTATGAAGTGGTACGTCAGCGGCGCTAGTGTCTCGTCTACGCTTAATAATATGACCTGATCATTGTAATGCATTACATGAATAGCGTATAATTAATGTAATGAATTACACGAAAAGAAATGAATATGCTTGAACAACTTTACCAAATTAGCAGAATTTATTTACAAGCCAATAATTTTCCTTATCATCGCTCTTCTTTTCAGGGCGCTAATTTTTTATCTCATCGTCTTTCTATCTTGGCCGGACCGCGCGGTGTAGGGAAAACCACCCTTATTATTCAGAAACTGTTAAATGCAGTCGACAATCATTTTTTAAGTCCTAAGATTCTATATGTCCCTAGCGATCATCTCTTAATTACCAATACCTCTTTATATGAAATTGCAGAACAATTTGTGCAATATGGTGGACAATGGATAGCTTTTGATGAAATTCATAAATATAAAAATTGGTCTCAGGAATTAAAAAGTATTTATGAAACATTTCCAAATTTAAACCTCTTTGTTTCTGGCAGCTCTTTAATTGAGCTGCATAAAGGGTCCCATGATCTGACTAGACGAAGTATCGTGTATCACCTTGATGGTCTTTCTTTTCGAGAATATCTAGGTTTAAGATATGACCTTCAATTTGAAAAGGTTGTATTGGACGATTTATTACAACAGCACGAAACATTGAGTTATGAGATTATCCAATCTCTTGCACAATCGATGCTCAAAATATTGCCGTTGTTTAAGGACTATTTAACCTATGGCTATTACCCCTATTTCTTAGAGCTGAAAGATCCCGAAACGTATCATTTAACATTAGAACAGAATATTATCGCCACGATTGAAACCGATATTCCAGCCGTGTATCCGACCTTGACAGGACAAAGCTTGCGTAAAATCAAACAAATTTTGACTTTTTTAAGTACGAATGTGCCGTTTAAACCCAATTATAAACAATTGCAAACCGCCGCAGATATCACGGACCTACGCACACTTAAAACATATTTAAAGTATTTAGAAGACGCTCATTTAATTCGACAAGTTGGGGCCGCGGGTAGCAAATTTCAAGCCATCGAACATGCAGAGAAACTATATTTACATAATCCTAACCAATATTATGCCTTATCTAATACACCCAACATCGGCACCATTAGGGAGTTATTCTTTCTTTGCTCAGTAAACCAGAAAAATAAGTTAACGATTCCAAAAACAGGTGATTTTTTAGTTAATAAGACGATATTATTTGAAATTGGCGGGCGAAAAAAGGATTATTCCCAAATAAAAACTCACCCCGCTGCTTATCTTGCTTGTGATGATCTGGAAATGGGAATAGGTCATCGTATTCCTCTATGGTTGTTGGGCTTTTTAAATTAGGTGATAATCGTTTGCTGTACTGCTCCCCCTCTAAACCACATTAACAAGATCCGAGTAAATCTGTAGCGTTTGATCAGCCGTCAAAAAACGAAGCGGCTGACTGACTGCTTGAGCAATCAAAATTCTATCAAAAGGATCACGATGATGATGAGGTAAGGTTAAAACAGAAGCTGCGTGTTTAGCAGAAACGGGTAATTCAATAAACCCTTCAGATGCAATCGAGCTTACCAGCAACTCAATATTAACATTCAATTTTCCAAGCTGTACTTTAATGGCGGCTTCCCAAATAGAGGCGCTGCTCACATAAATGTCATCCGCATCACCAATTAATAATCGTGCTTTTTTTGACAAATGAACATCATCGTTTAGCCACCAAATAAAAATACGAGTATCTAGTAAGACGTGCATTATTTGCCTTCAAAAAAGATTAACATGTCATCAGGCAATGGTGCATCAAAATCATCCGCTATGGTGATTTTACCCTTTAGAGCACCGGGAGTACGTAGTGGTTTAACAACCTCAAGCGGTACCAATTTAAGGACAGGGACACCTGCTTTTGCAATAATCACTTCACCACCTTTCATGGCTTGTTCAACGAGTTGTGAAAAGTGCGTTTTAGCTTGATGAATATTCATTACCGTCATAACCACCTCACGCCATCATATTAGTCTATATTAGTCCACTTGGTGAAAAAATTCAAGCAAAAGCATCATCCAGTATAAATTTTAATCAATATGTAAACCCGAAAAATAATAATGGAATCACATTTTGACTGGCTGCCAAAATATCATCTTTCACCAAAAAAGAAGGGATTGTTAAATGAGCAATTTGTTTTGCTGTTTTATTTTTGCCCCCTATTTCAAAGACAACCTCTTTTGTTCGATAATCAGCCTGTTTTGAGTAATAGACGGCCTGATTGGAATCACGTAATGTTTGAATAAAATATAGCTCCCGCAAGGTTCCTTGAGACAATGGCTCGCCAACGAATTGCTGTAATGTGTACAATAAAGTTGTATTATGCAAAAATATTTTTTGAGGTTTCCGTAAATATTGATTGCCTCCTTCAAAAGGGTAAATCATTTCAATTAAACCCACACTGTGTAATATGGTTAAATAATGTGAAATGGTTTGATCGGAAACATTCATGTTTTTTGCAATATTATGGGTATTTACCTCACCCGGTGGAATCGATGCAAGAAAACTTAAAATTTTCTTGAATAAATGAAGATTATGCGTTTTTAAATCAAAATAGTTTGGGATATCTTCAAAAATTATTTTATCAATAATTCGCACGACACGTTCATAATAGGTATGAGGATCTTCAAAAATAAAAGGGTAATAGCCGGTAGCTAAATATTGCTTAACAGCCGTTCACATGTTTCTTGCAGAAAGGATTCCAATTTAAGTGTACTCCAAAAAAAACGCCATATATTTTAAGTGTACTTAGAATTCGTTGTTGGATCAATGGGGGTAGTTCTTATAAAAAATACTCATGTCCTTCTGTCCGTGCGTGTGGTTTAGGGACATTATGTTTTCGGATTAAGATTCGGCATCAACTTGGATATTGTAAAATCCTTACATCTATACTAGTATTAATGTAATACTAGTATAGATTCAAGGAGTACAACCATGCTTATTTCTACATTGACTTCAAAGGGTCAAGCGACTATTCCTGCTGAAGTTAGAAAAAATCTGGGATTGCATGCTGGCGACAAAATAACATTTGAAATAACTGATCACAAAGTGACCATTCGAAAAGCGCAACCTTTTGATTTTCAATATCATCATGCTTTAGCCAGTACATTATCGGAGTGGGATTCTCCCGAAGACAATGAGGCATATCATGATCTATGAACCGTTTTCTATTGTAGTCGTTCCATTTCCATTCACAGACACAAGTCAAACAAAAAAACGACCAGCTATTGTATTAAGCACGAAAAACCATCAAGAACAAACTGAGCATATTACATTGCTAATGATTACCAGTGCAAAACATAGCGCTTGGACCACTGATTATCCTATTAAAAATTTAGCAGAAACAGGCTTGTCAGTACCGTCTATTATTCGGCAAAAGATTTTTACCTTAGATCAACGATTAATCTTAAGCAAAATAGGCTGCCTATCTCGAAATGATCGTATCGCAGTACTGACTTTGTTGAAGAAACATCTACAGCTTTTATCTGAAGAGTAAGGAATTGACCCATGGGCTCGGTCAAATACGCCGAGTGTTATCGCTCAATTTGATCCATGATATTCTTCAAAGCAAAGTTTTCGCCAACTACTTTGGTTGCCCTCTTAAAAACAGAAAATACATGGTCTTCCATATTTTTAACGGGATTATTTGCAACGATTAGTTTTGTTAACTCAATGGCGATCATCATTTGATTGTTACTGGCTTCAAGCATACTACCCATTACTTCGAGCATCGTTTCCTGATCGTAAGATTCGTCGTATGCCATATGACTAAAATCAAAAACATCGTCCAGTTCATCCTGTTTTTTTACTGAGTTTTTCTTAGCCATCATTGGTTCCCAAGTTATCTTTATTTAAAAATGGCAACGTTAATCATTTCTCTCAGAAAAATCAAGTATTTTTTCTTCCACGGTTCTTTTTACAACCAACTTGTAAACGAACACCGTTTTGTCTTGACCGATGCGGTGAGCAAGATCGAATTTAGATCAGTGTGATTTTCTATTAGGTTTAATTGGTATAGAATGCATATCGTTTATAATGATTACAACGAGGAATAAGCATGATTATTGTTGACTTTCTACCGGAGAATTTTGTTATTCGCTTTGCGGTTCAATATCCTTGTGGAGGTGTTGATGCACGTGCAATTGAAGAAAACAGGCTGCTACGAATTAATTTAGAGCAGGCAGGGCTAGTTACCCGAGGTGAGCGGCGCTCTCTCTTTTTTGAGCGTAGTTCCCCCACGAGTTGGTCTAAGAATGAATATGGTGTTAGTGACTACTGTTTTCATATACCTGCACAGTCTTTTTCATCGTTTGATGACATGATCGAAAAAGCATTAGCTGGCCTTACAGAGTTTTCTGTTGAGCCTGGTAAAACATTTAATTCTACGACCGATATTAAGACAGGGATGTATGCATTCGATTCTTGTTCTTATTATGCCGCATCTAAGCAACCATTAGTAAATTATTATGCCACATCTAAGCAACCATTAGTGGATTTTCATGTTGGAACCCCCAGCTTGTTCATGCCGGGGAACATTTAGCATTTACCTTGAACGTCGTTACATTTTAATATAACGCACTATTCCCGCAGGCAGCTTAGCTGCTTGTGGGCTATGAATAAATTACCGAAGAAGTCCACGTAATTTGGTGAGAATTATTGTAATGATGTTTGTCCACCAACAACTTTGCCACCAATTTTTGATTTTCCGCGAACCACAACCTCACCTTGTCCGTCATCAAACACGATATCTCCGGTAACCTCAGAGAAATTGTCTAAATAAACAATTTGTTTTTGAGACTTTGAATGAGGTAGATGCAGATCACCATTCACTTTGCTATTTATAAATCGGGTGCTACTTGAGTAAACTGTCAAGCCATGATCAAATTTTGTTGATGAAGCTGTAAGTAAGCCTTTTATTTCAGATAATTCATTGATAGTGCACTGGATTAAATTAGCACTGCCATTTACGTCTAACGAGAGAAAATTGGCATCGGTCGCGGATAGGAGGCCATTAATGACAGCTGCTCCCGAAACCGTTGTACCGTTAATATTTACCATCCCGTTCCCTGTTATATTACTCACGGTGCCTTTGCCACAGGTAACACTGCCAGGTAGTATTTTACACACGTCATTAGCATGACCCGTTGTAACACCGCCTGCTAATATCATAGCCATGACACCTTTTTTAATATTTTTTTTCACATCTAACTCCCTTTTTTGTTAACACATTAATCGTTCTAAATCATATAGATGGTTACACTCATGCATATAGTAAGGGTGTCGCTCTGTTAATAAAAATATTTCATCAAAAACGGATTTTTCTAAATCTTTACCCCAGGTTTTATTAGCGACACGATTAATATAGGCAATATAGTCCTCTTCTTTAATACGATCGATTGCAATGCGATCACACAAACTATAAAGGGGGCGAGACCGATCATCAAACATATTAGCTAATATGTGCCTGTTACTTCCTGAAAATATAAAGCGCAAATATTCACTTAATTTTATCTATTGTAACTCACCATTTGGTAACTCACCATTTGGTAACTTACCAAATGGTGAGTTACCAAATGGTGAGTTTTAAATGAACCTAGATGCTGTCGTCCCGGAATTTAGTGTACAGTGACCGCTTGTTTCAGATGTCTGAAATTAAAATACCCATTCCATTTATTGTTAAGCCGGCGATTGTATTTTCATCCTGAAGTCTTCTGCTTTGCCTTGATTCATGACGAAGCTAATCCGTAATGGCATGCCTATATAAATCCATGGTGACATCTGGTTGATCAGTCGTTCATTTTTAAGAGCGATAAGTATAATGATTTTATTGTATGTGTCATTAGGTAAAAGGATTAGGTAAAAGGATTATTATATTGCAAGAGATCTCTTATAATTATGTAAGAGATCTCTTGCATAATTATAAGAGATTTCTTACATCTGCGTTTATGAAAACAAGTTATACTTACCGCTCAAGGAATGCAGAGAATGTTTGGCACAATCTCATCTGACATTTCTGGTTTGTTTTAGTTTGGAGTGATCGTTGTGCGTTTTTTAAAAATAAAAAAAATATTTTTGACCGGTGCGTTGTTTGTGGTGACCAATATATCGTTTGCTGTGAGTTTACAAGATGTTGTTTCTCCATCGGTCGAACAACTCAAACAACTTCAGTTGGAAATAACCAAGGTAGATAGTTTTGAACCGCGAACACAGCAGGTTAATTTTTCAGCTCTATTACAGGAAAATGATGATTTGGTTGATAGGTGGTACTTGATTGTTGTGTTTCAAACCATATTCGGACCACGTACATTTTCCTCATTATCATCAACATCAACATCAACATCAACATCAGCATCATCAGAATCATCATCCGATAACCCTGGATATCGAGTTTTCCAAAACGCCTCAATGATGGCATCATCTGGGGTTTCTGCATAATATGCCTCATTACTATCGGATGCACTGATTGCATATCGACACACGATTTCTTCTGTCTCAGAACCCATTGGCGAAACATCTAAAAATGACTCGTATGAAGGATAGTCATAGTCTGATGAGTTTATACTACTTCTGCCCGATGGACTCGTGATGCCCGCATTTTCAATTGACAATGGTTCAGTTACAGTATTTTCTGGCGTAACTTTAATATTAAATAACCTATTCTTATATACGTTTGAAGCAAACGCTCTGGTGCTGACGGATACATTGGTAACTAACATTGTAATTTTATTTGCCATGATGGCTGTTGCAATTATTCCACCGATAAGCCCAACTGCAACAATAAACCCGATGGAGTCACCCGATAGTTCAAATGCAGCTTGGGTCGGTTGAATTGTAGGCACCTTAGTGGGCAAAAGCGATGGTTTTAGCGTATTGGATGGCTCGTTAGTTAATGTTGATGGCTGAGTAGAAGTCGATGCGATTGTTGGATGCTGACTTGGATTCGATTCAGTCGTGTGAGCTTGGCTCGGGACTAATGTGGTTGTTGAATGAATACTAGGACTGCTACTAGGGGACGAAGAGTCTGAAGTTGGCTGAACATTAGGTGGAGACGTTGAATCAATTGTCGGCGTAACACCGGCTGTATTGGAAGGTTCTTGCGTAGGATTTGACGAAGGACTTGATGTAGGATTTTGAATGGGCTCGTCTTGCGTCGTTGGTTCATTGGTAGATGGCAAATTGGTTGGAGAAAATAAATGACTGGGCGTACTGGTCGGAGCGTTGATTGGGGTTGATGATGGCATGTCTGTAGGAGGCTCTGTAGGGCCCGGTGTTGGAATAACAGATGGTTGGGCATAAGACAACGATGACCCCGAATAACTTGCAATCGTTCTAATGTTATTGGCCGACCAAATATCCGATGGTTCTGCAGATAGAGATACGCTTCCCAACAAAATAGAATTCCGACTCATCTGCAAATCAGCAACGACATTATTGGTCCAGCTCACTCCCTCAGGCAGTTTTATGGGCTGAAGTGAATCCGCGTCTACAGAAACAATTTCTGTCTTATCACCGATCCGAAATACAATTTCCAGATTCACATCCATATCTGTTTGAGCAAGGAGCGAAGAACTAAAAAGGTCGGTTGCATCCGTGCTACTGACCAGAGCGGCATCATAAACAGCACCTGTATATATATTCATTTTAATAAGAATAAGAGAAGAGGCTGTCGGTTGCACACCCAAACCTGTCGCATCAATCATGCCATATAAAATACCATTATTAATGATCATCGAGTGGATTTTGCTGTTCGCTCCACCCATTAACGTATAGGACCAGGCGCCCACAAATGAAATAAGCGCCTTGGTATTTCCAGTATCTGTCCGAAGTATTGTTATTCCTACAAGAGGTCCCCCAAATTGCGGCTCAATGATTAAAGCGTTTATACTATTGAATAGCGTGTGAGGCATTTCAAAAGGGGTTAACGAATTACAGGATATGACCGCCCCATCAACACCCAGACTTGCGATGATTATGCCATTGCCACTAGTATACGCACTCATGTACGTCGTCAGCACACCGTTTGCCATAACCGAATAAACATCGTTGGACCCAGCTTGTATTTGTATAGGGTAAGTTTGCTCCCACAACAGATCACCAGACGTTTGATTAAACATAGCAACAACAGGATTATTGAGCGTATTAGAACTGATGACAGTGAGCAGATCGCCATCTGGATTAAAATTGATTGCAGACAACACATTTTGATACGAAGCCTTACCCCATATCAATTGCCCGCTGCTAAAATCGATACACGCCAGCACAGCCACTGGATTGTTCATGTTATTAGATTGACCCGCCAAAGCAACCGCATTACCCGTTGTAGCAATCACACTAGTTGTATTCCACGCCAACTGCTGCGCTGCTAAAAATCGTCCATCATAATTTGAAAATCGAAGACACTCCTCACCACCACAAAGGATAGTTTCCGCACCAGTCATCGCCGCCGTACTGATTAAACTAGAAGAAGACGTTAAAACGGACCAATTCCCAGCAAGATTCGGTGCTAGAGAGGGTTCCAGAGAGGGTGACGGAGAAGGTGCCAGAGAAGGTTCCAATGACGGCAATCTGCTGGGTGGAGGAGTTGGTATATGGCTGGGATTTTTCGACGGACGTAAAGTAGGCCGATGCGTATGTATTGTTGGTGAGTGTGATGGGCTAGATGAAGGTACAGTAGCCGGCTGATCAGTTGGCTGCCCACTGGGTTGAGCGATTGGCAGAACGGTAGGCTGCCCACTGGGTTGAGCGATTGGCAGAACGGTAGGCTGCCCACTAGGTTGAGCGATTGGCAAAACGGTAGGCTGCCCACTGGGTTGAGCGATTGGCAGAACGGTAGGCTGCCCACTAGGTTGAGCGATTGGCAGAACGGTAGGCTGCCCACTAGGTTGAGCGATTGGCAGAACGGTAGGCTGCCCACTAGGTTGAGCGATTGGCAGAGCGGTAGGCTGCCCACTGGGTTGAGCGATTGGCAAAACGGTAGGCTGCCCACTAGGTTGAGCAATTGGCAGAACGGTAGGCTGCCCACTGGGTTGAGCGATTGGCAGAAC
>JABDAB010000027.1 GCA_013289415.1 Gammaproteobacteria bacterium | reverse complement strand
GTTGACCAAAATACAATTGAATTCCCTCAGCCCAAGGTAGCATGCGTATATTATCTATTTTTTTTGCATAAGGATCTCGGCTGAAACATACCGCTTCGCAGTTTTCGATGTCCTGAGACAGGGATTTAAGAGTGGATAGGTGGTGTTCCTGAATGTGATCAGTGCTTTTGATTTCGATAAACAATATGGGTTGGCCCGGTCGCTCAACCACTAAATCGATTTCAGCATCGTCCTTGGTTTTTAAATATGAGAATTTATAGTCTGGATAAAAATAGCTGGCTAAAAATTTACATTGTAGAATAATAAAGTGTTCGAATACTTCCCCATAATGGCTCGTACTTTCTTTTAATGGCAATGAGAGCAAGCCTGATAGGGCTCGGACTACCCCGGGGTCAAAAAAATAAAATTTGGGTGTTTTACTTAAACGTTTGCGGAATGAATGTTGAAATGCCGGTAAAAAAAAGCCTAATAACGTATCCTCTAATAGCGTAAAATAATTTTGTATGGTTTTAATGTCGCATCCAACATCTTTGGCAATGTTGGAAAAATTTATCAGTTTCCCATTGGATTGAGCGGCTACTTCCAGAAAGTATCGAAATGGATCCAGTTTTTTTATAAATTGTTCGGCCCAAATTTCTTCTTTTAAATAAGTGGTTGTATAGGCATATAAATAGCGTTTTTTTTTCTCAATTGTCCCGTATTCTTTGATTTTTGGCAGCATCCCCCATTGCAAGCTATCCATTAACTCAAACTGATCTTTTATTTCTGAAAAAACAAATGGATGCAAGTCGTAAACGAACGCTCGTCCTGCCAGCAGGTTAGCTCCGCCATATTTTAATTTTCTTGCGCTGGATCCAGTGAGTACGAAATGAATGGTTGTGGTTTCAATCAGCTCATGAACAATATCGAGTAATTTTGGTATTTTTTGTACTGCATCAATAATGACGTGTGTAATTTTCTCGGGTAACGCACGCACAATTTCAATCAGTTCATCCGGGCTTTTTGTAAAACGCGATTCCTCAGTCGCTAGCAACAAATTGATATATAATGCATTCTCAAACCATCGCTGGCTTTTTAGCCAAGTTGTTTTGCCTGCTCCCCGAGGACCAAAAAGAAAAAAACTTTCGTCATCAGGTAATTCAAGTAATCGAGAGATCATGATTTTCGCCGACAATTTAGGGTGTGCACTCCATAATTGTACGCCAATTATGGAGTGCATGCAAAATATTGGAGTTTGGACAAAGCTACAGGCAAAAACATCCATGTTGCTTGTCCAAATAATTGAGATCTCGATTTACCAGGAGGTGGCCCTGCACAACGCAAAATAGCTTGCTAAAAAATGTTTGCCGTGTAAAATTTTACCACTAATTAATTGACTAGGTTTTGAACCCAATGAAAATCAATCAAGATGATCTGAATAAATACCCTGAACTAATGGCTTTTATTGCTGCTAATCGTCATGATCAAGAGCACGCATACAATCTATTAAAACCCAGCTATCCAGTACATTGCTCTGATAGTGATGGTAAAAACCGTAGTTCTTTTAGCGGTAATTTCGGCTTAACTCCATTAATCATCATTTCGGCATTAGGTCATTTAGATCATTTGGACATTATTTTAAGCCATAATCCTAGCCGCAAATATTCAAATTCATATTGTCCATCTTTTCTCGCTTCAACAAACTTTTCTGCCCCACTCTTTGGTCGAACAAAAGAGAGCACACCTAATGAAAAAGTTAGTTATTGCATAACGAGTGAGAACCAGGAAAATGGAATTCCCGTTGATGATGGATTTTTTGCTTTGAGAGCGGCTGCAACCAGTGGACATCTTGATATTCTCCAGCGGTTATTGATTATTCCCAAGTTCCAACAACAAATCTCCAGATTAAACAATATTATTTTGCGAAAAGCTGTGCAAGCAGGTCATGCACATATTGTTTCATTTTTACTTGCTCAGGAAGAGGTTGTTGCCAGATTGCAAGAAGGCAACTGTTATGTGCTTGACGCTGCTGTGAAGGGGGCATCTCTCGAAATACTGGAAAAACTACTGACCATTACGCCTTCAATTTTTGACAAGGATTCAAAAAAAGGGGATTGGAATCCAACGAATGCTTTGCCATCAAGTAAATATATAGCTACTGCAATAAAAGAAGGCTCTGAAGAAATCGCTTGTCGTCTGCTTCAAATTCCAGAAGTGAACGCTATAGCAGCTGATAATGATAATCATATTCTGCGATTGTCTTTATGTAACAAAAAGTTCAATCTTGCTAATCAACTGCTTGATTTTCCGAGCGTACAAACAAATCTGGCCGCTCGAAATGGTCGTGTGCTGCATGTGGCTGCTCGTACAGGAAATCTTGAGATATTTAATCGTCTACTTGCCTATCCTGAAGTACTTGCAAATGCGGATTCAGACAACAATAAAGCTATAACCATCGCTGCTGCTAACGGACATATTGATGTTGTGATAAGACTACTAGCTGTTCCACAAGTTGCAAGTACAGTTGATTTATATCAATTCAAGGTACTTAGATCCGCATACAAAGGCACAGGTGAGGCTCTTGGACCGCATAACGAGATAATTGAATTATTAAAACCTTATCATCCTTCACTTTCTCAAATAGAAAGATCATGTGGTAAAAACTTTTTTCTAAAAGGAAATTTTGACTTTTATGATGCATTCGGTATCGATTTTGAAGACCAGTTGGAAGATCATGACTATGGATTCATTCCCGAAGATGATGGCATTGTGACCGCGCATGTAGAGCGAAGAGATCCTGATGTCTATATAACTTATGCTTAAGGACTATGATATAGTATTTTTTAAATACCACCTCATCGATCGAATCAATAATCATGCAAAATGCAAAGCTCAATTTATCTGCTCTTATAAAAGCAATCAATCAGCTCGAACAAAGCCTGGTTTATTATCATTCGGATCTTGTTCAGCAGCATGGTGGTTTGATTCAGCACCTGCGAGCTGCTGCCATTCAAGCATTTGAGTTTACTTATGAATTAACATGGAAAATGCTTAAGCGCTACCTAGTGTTAACAGAACCCAATCCGCACGAAATTGAGGAAATGTCCTTTTCTGATTTAATTAGAACCGGTTGTGAACGAGGTTTATTGCAATCAGAGTTGTCTCTATGGAAAAGCTTTCGACAGGATCGTAGTGTGACTAGCCATACGTATGATGATTTAAAAGCGCAGGAAGTTTTTGAGCACATTCCGCTCTTTTTAAAAGAAGCACAAAGTTTGCTGTCCACGTTACAAACACGCATAACACATATTGAGACGCCTGATGAAAAACGTCATTGACATGCGTCCTGATGATTTGAATATTACTCGTCAAATCTTGGCCAAACACCTTCCATCCAATGCGATCGTATGGGTGTTTGGTTCGAGAGCCAAAGGCACAGCAAGAACATTTTCAGATTTGGATCTTATGATAGATAACAATCATCAACCTTTACCATTAACACTGCTGACTCAATTATTGGATGATTTTGAAGAGTCGGATTTGCCTTATAAAGTTGATGTTGTGGATTGGAATAGTATTAGTGATGATTTTCGAGACGTAGTTTGTAACGATCGGGTTATAATTAGTTGATAGATAAGTTGCCGTGTTGTCGACCCTGAAAAATGTTACACTGGTGTTACATTCAAAGCCAAAATAAGTAGAAAAAAATGGATAAAAAATTATTGGATATTTTGGTTTGTCCTTTGTGCAAGGGTAAACTATTGCTAAAACATCAAGAATTAATTTGTTGTTTTGACCGACTGGCCTATCCCATTCGTGACGGGATTCCAGTGATGTTGGATACTGAAGCGCGAATATTGTCGTTAGAGGAAAAAGATGAGCTGTGATTTTCATGTGATCATCCCTGCGCGTTTCCAGTCTTCACGCTTGCCAGGCAAATTGTTAATGGATTTGCAGGGTCAAACCGTGATCGAGCGTGTATACCGCCAGGCGTTACAAGCTAAGCCTAAATCAATCACTATTGCTACGGATAACGAGGACATTTTTAATGTGGCGAGGGGCTTTGGTGCTCAGGTGGTCATGACCGCGACCACGCATCAAACGGGTACTGACAGGATAGCAGAAGCGGTAAAAAAACTGGCGTTTGCCCCTCAGGATATTATTGTGAATGTGCAAGGTGATGAACCATTGATAGCGCCGGAGTTAATTACCCAGGTGGCTGACAGTCTGGATCGAGCAGATGCCCCAATGGCTACCTTGTGTTGGCCTGTTGAAGAGGATGCACTGTGTGCAAACCCGAATGTGGTTAAAGTCGTGCGCGATTGTCATAACAATGCACTGTATTTTTCTAGGAGCCCTATTCCAGCCAACCGCGATCAGCCCCTGAGTTGTCAAAATGTGTTCCGACATATTGGATTATATGCCTACCGTGCTGCCTTTTTGCTTGAGGTGGTTACTTGGCCGGTTTGTGAGCTGGAAACGATTGAAGCGCTGGAACAACTGCGTGTGTTGTGGGCGGGTTACAAAATCAAAGTGGATGTAGCCTGCGTGCGACCATTGCAGGATATTAATACAGCTGAGGATTTGATCGCGGCCCGTCGTGAGTTACAGTTAAGATAGTCCCCCTAGTATCTGGACTTTGGACAAAAAACCGATCTAATACGGGCCCGAGCGCGTGACCGAGCCCGAGCCCGAGCCCGCCCGAGTCCGATCAATCTGCTTTTTGTGCCATTTTGGTTAACATCATAACAATTCTAAAAAAAGCACTTGGACGACAATTGGGTGATATCCAAGTAAAACGACTGATTCATCCTATCGTTAAAAAGCGAAAATTCACAACCATTGATGAAAAAATGATTGCATAATCAAGAAGTAATTAATTAAAAACAGATCAAACAAAGGATTTTATCGGTAGATTGTTGCTCAAATGATCTGGATTCGATTGTTAATTATGATCGATCGGACTCGGGCGGGCTCGGTCACGCGCTCGGGCCCGTATTAGATCGGTTTTTTGTCCAAAGTCCAGCAAAATAAGAACCATCGTAATTATTAAAACAAAACTGTAGGGGTGAACGCACCAGCGTCAGAGGCATCACGTTGAATATGGTGGGCACGTCGCTAAGCGCTCTTTTGCCCACCCTACGATTCAAGCCACTCCTACCACATTTGATTTTGAGGTTTAAACTTCGATAGTGACCAATCGCGAGGGTTGTTTTAAAGGTTTTGGATTCTCTGCATCAAAATATGTGTATTCCCATGCATCTTCACGTACAGTCAATTCACGTAACAATTTGTTATTAAGCCCATGACCTGATTTATATCCCTCAAAGGCACCGATTAAACTCGAACCCAGCAGAAATAAATCACCGATGGCATCGAGCACCTTGTGTTTAACAAACTCGTCGTCAAAACGTAGGCCATCTTCATTAAGCACGCGATAGTCATCAACCACGACGGCATTGTCCAAACTACCCCCTTTGGCTAAATCAGCTTCACGTAATTTTTCATAGTCAGACAGAAAACCAAATGTTCTCGCCCGGCACACTTCCTTTACATAAGATGTTACGGAAAAATCAAGTGTTGCGGTTTGTGGTTTATCGTTAAATACAGGATGATCAAAGTCGATAGTAAACGATACTTTATAACCATTGTACGGCAGAAACTGTACGTATTTACCGTTCTCTTCTACACGAATCGGTTTTAAAATACGGATATAACGCTTGGGTGCATTTTGCTCACGAATACCCGCTGACTGGATTAAAAAAACAAAGGGTGCTGCACTGCCATCCATAATCGGAAGTTCGGCAGCATTAACATCAATAAATGCATTGTCTATACCAAGACCCGCAAGCGCCGAGAGCAAATGCTCAACAGTGGCTACTTTTACGCCGTTATACTGCAGTGACGTGCACAGGGTAGTGTCACACACATTATCATACGTAGCAGGAATTTTAGCGGGCGGGTTACAATCCGTCCGAATGAAAACAATTCCAGTATCTTTGGGTGCAGGATTTAATGTGATAAGAACGGGGACGCCCGAATGCAAGGCAATGCCGGTCGCCTGAATCGACTTTTTTAGAGTTCGTTGGTTTGTCATTCAATACTCTTCTTTTAGCGGCCCATTTTTTGCGAGCGCATGTACACTACAGCTTATCAATTATTTTATAATTAGTCTAGCTATTGTCGATTTTTCGTGGCTCGGAATGCGTTGGTCTGCCGTAGGGTGGGCAAAGAAGCCAGCGGCGACGTGCCCACCCTACGTAGTGCCATTAAACTCAAGCTTCTTCCTGCTTGCGCAAAAATGCAGGAATATCCAGATAATCAACATCCAGTACCGGATCACTTCCCTGTTTTGCTGGGGAAGCGGGAGCCGCTGCTTGCTTGCGCAGAAGCGCTGGACGTTCAAGTTGATGATAGTCAAGTGATCCATCAAGACGTCTGGTTTCCATCAAGCGTGCCTTGGCGGGAGCCTGTTGCTGTTGTTGACGCTGTCTTACATCACCCAAGCCGGTCACAATCACTGTAACGCGCAACTCTTCTGTCATGTCAGGATCGATAACCGTGCCCACCACGACAGTAGCATCATCAGAAATAAATTCCTTGACTACGTCACCTACTTCTTCAAACTCGCCTATCGACATGTCGGGACCAGCCGTAATGTTAACCAGAATCCCCCTTGCACCTGAGAAATTAACATCCTCAAGTAAGGGTGAAGCAATGGCCGCTTCAGCAGCTTGACGTGCTCTTTGCTCGCCAGACGCGGTGCCCGTTCCCATCATGGCCATGCCCATTTCAGACATCACGGTGCGCACATCGGCAAAATCCACATTAATCAAGCCTGGACGAGTGATTAAGTCAGAAATCCCTTTAACAGCACCCAATAGCACGTTGTTCGCGGCTTTAAAGGCATTCAACAAACTGATATTTTTACCCAATACACTGAGTAGTTTATTATTTGGAATGGTAATGAGCGAATCAACATGCTCGGCCAAGCGACGAATTCCTTCGTCAGCAGCCAACGCGCGTTGCTTGCCTTCAAATGAAAACGGCTTGGTCACGACAGCAACGGTAAGAATACCCAGTTCCTTTGCAATTTGTGCAAAGACAGGGGCTGCGCCGGTACCCGTTCCACCACCCATACCTGCGGTTATAAACACCATATCCGCACCGCGTAAAATATCTTTGATATGCTCTCGATCCTCTTCGGCAGCTTCACGGCCTATTTGCGGGTTTGCACCAGCACCTAGTCCCTTTGTCAGCTCATCGCCCAATTGAATCAGTACTTTGGCATTGGAGTTTTTAAGCGCTTGCGCATCTGTATTTGCACAAATAAATTCAACGCCGTCGATGTTTTCTGCAAGCATATGCTCAACTGCATTACCACCGCCTCCACCGACGCCAACGACTTTAATGACGGCATTGTCTTGCTGGCTTTCCATTAGTTCAAACATTAAATACCTCTTCTCGTCGTGTGACTAAAAATTCCCATTAAACCATTTTTTCATGCGTGTCCATATACCCTGACCGAATCTTTCACTGGACACAGGTACATTATAACCACCTTCGTATTGCTGTTGAAAGCCATGCAACAATAAACCCACACCCGTTGCCAATGAAGGATTGGATGTGGCTTCAGCAAGACCCGCAATTTTCTGGGCAGAGCCGTGCCGAACAGGCATTTCAAAGCACATTTCAGCTAACTCAATTGCACCATTGACTTTCGATGCGCCACCCGTCAACACAATGCCTGCTGCAACCAAGTCTTCAAACCCACTGCGTCGTAACTCATTGCGAACCAGTATGAACAACTCTTCATAACGAGCCGACACCACATCCGACAGTGCTTTGGTCGACACTTTTCGCTCCACACGATCGCTGGTTCCCAGTACATCTATCATTTGGCTGGCATTGGTCAGTTCTGCCATTGCACAACCGTAACTCAGCTTGATGGCTTCTGCAGATTTTGTGGGGGTACGTAGTGCCATGGCGATATCGTTTGTTACCTGATCGCCTGCGATAGGAATCACTGCCGTATACTGAATAGCCCCATCATGGAAAATGGCAATGTCTGTCGTGCCACCACCAATATCCACAAGGCAAACGCCCAGCTCTTTTTCATCGTCAGTCAACACGGCATGACTGGATGCCAGCTGCTCTAAAATAATATCTCTGACTTCAAGGCCGCAACGACGCACACATTTGGCGATATTTTGTGCCGCACTCACAGAGCCCGTGACAATATGAACGCGTGCCTCCAGACGCACGCCAGCCATGCCTAGCGGCTCACGAATGCTGCCTTGATTATCAATAATGAATTCCTGAGGCAAAATATGTAATATTTTTTGATCAGCTGGAATGGCAACAGCCTTTGCCGCATCAATTACTCGTTCAACATCAGCCTGTGATACCTCTTGGTCGCGTATAGCCACAATGCCATGTGAATTAAGACTACGAATATGGCAACCGGCAATGCCAGTGTATACCGTGCGAATTTCGCACCCAGCCATTAATTCAGCTTCCTGAACAGCTCGCTGGATTGAGTTCACAGTGGCTTCAATATCAACAACCACTCCTCGCTTCAAACCTCGCGACGGATGACGGCCAATACCGATTAGCTCGATTGTCCCATCTGCATTGACTTCGCCAACAAGCGCTACCACTTTGGATGTACCGATATCCAATCCTGTGATAATATTTCTTTCTGATTTTTTCGCCATTATCTTCCCGTTTGCTGTTTCCATTGCACAGCCATTCCGCGTGCATAACGTAAATCAACACTTGACAGCTGCTCTAATTTGTCCGCAAAAACCACAGGCCAAGCCCTGCAAAATCGCGTTAAGCGCTTCTCCAAATCCCGCTTCCCTAACTGTAATTGTACGCCATTTGTTAAAGAAAGCTCCCACGCTTGATTATCGCGCAATTGTAATCCAGATGCATGTAAACCATATATTGATAATAGCTTACTCAATTTTTCATAATTTTGTAAGACGTCTGTTTGCTGTTGTTTTGGACCACTTAGCCGAGGATAATCCAAGTCGGCCTGTTCTTCTCCAATATTGATTAATTTTCCATCAGCCGTGATTAAAGATTCATTCCAAATTGCAATGGGTGAATTCTCTACCAAGGTTATTTTTAATGTTCCAGGCCAAATACGTTCGATTTGAACATGATCCGTCCAGTCCAACGCAGTCAAATCGGCCTTTAATCGAGTAACCGGTAAGACAATAAAGCTATCGCCAAGATAGCCCGTCAATACCGACTCAATCTGTTTTCGCGTAATATGTTGATAGCTTGCAACAATTTTCACGGTATCAACTGGAAACCGCTGCGGATCAGCTAAAAACAGGTAAATCATGCGAGCTGAAAGCAACAACGCGCAGATAACCAACAATGTTAAAAAACTGGTGTAGCGTAATCGTTCTGTATCCATACTCATGCGTTCGTCCGTTACTGATAATGCGTCACCAATTGTTTACGGCAACGTTGATGCATCATTGCAAGGTCAATCAAGCGACTTAACAGGACAGAATAACTTAAACCACTCGCTTGCCAGAGTTTTGGGTACATGCTAATTGACGTAAAACCCGGCAACGTATTGATCTCGTTAAAATATATAGCACGACGTTCATCATTTACAAAAAAATCCACTCGCGCCATGCCACTGCATTTAAGTGCTGTAAAAATATGAGCCGCGGCATCTTGCAAACGACTTACCAATAACTCGTCAAGTCGCGCTGGAATCTGCAATTGCGTCTGACCACTCTCCAGATATTTCGCTGTATAGGAATAGAAACCATCCGCATGGTGTACTTGAATTTCACCTGGGACACTCACATTAGGCCTTTTAGTCGGCGAGGTGTTTTCAAGTACCGCCAGTTCAATTTCACGACCTTGAATAAACTCCTCCACAAGAATGGCTTTATCATAGCGTCGTGCATCAGCGACAGCCAATGACAGTTCAGCCATGTTATGCACTTTATGAATGCCTACACTGGAGCCCATAGAGCAGGGTTTGACAAACAGGGGCCAGCCCAGATCCGCTGCTGCTTGCTGGCAGAACTGTTCTGTCTCTGCCGTATTGGCATGCCAAGACAGCAAGTGATAGCGCGCCGATGGAATGTCATGGGTACAAGCGATACGTCTAGCCATGTCTTTATCCATGCCGATTGCTGACGACAACACGTCAGAACCGACATATGCTACACCGGTCAATTCCAGCAAACCTTGCAAACAGCCATCTTCATATAACGGACCATGCACCACAGGAAACACAACATCCGCATCAATGGCCAGTCGACCATTAAGAAGAAGACTGTCTAAAGGACGCGAGTGGGGGGTGAGTATGGGCAATGCATCTGGGTATGCCAATAACTCATGGTAATCATTTACATAAAAGCACCCGTCTTTGTCTATACCAACAGGAGTAATATGGTATTGTTCCGGATCCAAGTTGGCCAGTACAGACGCTGCTGAAATCAAGGAAATTTCATGTTCGCCAGATTTGCCGCCATAGAGCAAGAGCAGATTAACAAGGTTAGACATTACTCATCTCCAATGATATGTATTTCACGAATTAATTCAGTACCTGTTTTTTGATATACCGTCTTTTGCACACATGTTATCAGCGATTCAATATCATTCGCCGAGGCTGTGCCTTCATTATTAATGATAAAGTTAGCATGTTTTTCTGAAACAGAAGCTCCACCCAAACGCATCCCTTTTAGTTCGCAGGATTCAATTAATCGGGCTGCAAAGTTATTGGGCGGATTTCTAAACACCGAACCACAATTGTATTCGCTGGTCGGTTGCGTGGCTGCTCGATGTGCCAGAAGTTCTTTAATCAGTTGTAAGGATTTATCTTTTTCACTAGGCACCAAGCGGCACGTTGCGGCAACGAACCACTCATCGCCCAACCCTCCGACATGACGATAGGCTATATCAAATTCATCAGGATTTCGCCGACGGATTTCACCAGTACGCGTCATGGTTTCAACCTCAACCACATGTTGCCATGTTTCACCATTAAAGCAACCCGCATTCATTCGCAATGCACCGCCCATCGTTCCTGGAATTCCCGCCCAAAACTCACCACCACCCAGATTATTGCGCGCACAAAACCGCGCCATTTTGGCGCAGGAAACACCTGCCTCAACACGAACAAGACAATCATCTATCAAGCTGATTTCGTTCAGGCACCCCTGAGTCAAAATAACTGTACCAGAAAACCCTTTGTCTTTAATCAACGAATTGCTGCCCAGCCCTAACCATAACAAGGGTTCAGTCTCAGGGAGCTGCTTGAGAAATATAGCCAGATCAGCAATTCCCGCCGGTTTATACATTGACTTGGCTATTCCGCCAACACGCCAGGTTGTGTAGTTAGCCAAGAGCTCCTTAAATAGCAGCGTTCCTTGGTAAACCATTCCATCAGCACATGCGTTGTCAGATGGATTCATGCCAGTGATCTCTCATTATTTGTATCAAAATTTGTATCAAATTTGTCGGCTTGCATCAAATTTGTCGCCAACTGTCCAATACTACCAGCCCCCTGCATGAGGATAACATCCCCGTCCTTAACCAGCTGATTCAAACAGTCATCAAGGTTTAGCTCTGTCACCAGCGTGACATTGCTCGAATACTGATTGATTGCTTTTGCCAACACGTCGCTGCTTATCCCTGGGATGGGTGACTCACCTGCCGGATATATATCCAGCAACAACAATTCATCAGCCATTTTCAACACCTCAACAAACTGGGAAAACAATGACTGGGTACGGGTATAACGATGGGGCTGAAACACGTGCACCAAACGTTTGTTTGGCCAAACAGCGCGAAAGGCCTCAAGCGTTGCCTTGATTTCCCGCGGATGATGTCCGTAGTCATCAACCACCAAGGCTGTGCCATTCGAAAAATGGCGCTCACCCAACATTTGAAACCGTCGACCTACCCCTTGAAAATTTAGTAATGCGCGCACGATTGACGCATCGTCAACGCCTAACTCGGTAGAGATTGCAATCGAGGCCAATGCATTCAGGACATTATGGCGACCTGGCCACTTAAATTGAATGGGCAATGGCGCATGAGGTGCGGGTCGATGAACGGTAAATTCACTTAATAATGCATTTTGCGTCCAATTCACAGCCCGGTAATTCGCGTCCTCACAGAAACCATAGGTCAAGGTTGGGCGCTGAATTTCCGGTAAAATGCGGCGAATTTCTTCATCTTCAATACAAACGACTGCCAACCCATAAAATGGTAAATGATGTAAAAACTCAACAAAGGTAGCACGCAATTTATCAAAACTATTATCATATGTGTCCATATGATCAGCGTCTATGTTGGTAACCACTGCCATCATCGGCTTTAAAAATAAAAAAGAGGCATCACTTTCATCCGCTTCCACGACCAAATAAGCGGATTTTCCAAGTTGGGCATTACTACCACAACTGGTTAGTTTTCCACCAATCACAAAGCTGGGGTCAAGTCCGCCCTCTTCGAGCAAGCAACTGACCAAGCTTGTTGTCGTGGTTTTTCCATGCGTTCCCGCTATGGCAATTCCATAACGAAATCGCATTAATTCTGCGAGCATGGCAGCACGCGGAAGCACCGGAATCCGTTGTGCTCGAGCCGCAATGATCTCAGGATTATTCTCATTTATTGCAGTAGAGCAGACAACAACATCTGCACCTGAAATATTTTCCGTGTTGTGGCCGATTTTCACCTGAATACCCAATGACAGCAAACGAGCGACAGCACGATTTTCAGTCAAATCGGAGCCCGTAATATGATAACCCTCATTGTGCAGTACCTCAGCAATGCCGCACATGCCTGCGCCACCAATACCCACAAAATGTATATGCTCTACCCGCCCCATCCTTGGGGATAGAAAATTTCCCATGCTGTCCACAGAGATCCCCTTTAAGAAGCCGACGATCGCAATCCTAGCGACTGCCAGCGATTTTCATGATCGACACGCAACAGCAGTGCTATCACTATACAATTAACTACAAGGCTTGCGCCACCATAACTGAGCAAAGGTAATGTCAAACCCTTTGTCGGTAGCAAACCTGAATTAACCCCCATGTTAATGGCGGCTTGTAGTCCCAACCAAAATGTCACACCATACGCGGTGTACGCTGCAAACAACCGACCTTGCGAATGGGCATTAAACCCAATCATAAAGCCTCTCCAAACCAGTATACTATATAAAATCAGAACGAGCAGAATACCTGTCAATCCCAGCTCCTCTGCTAGTACTGCAAACAGAAAATCCGTATGAGCTTCGGGCAGATAAAGTAATTTTTGAACACCATCACCCAGTCCAACGCCAAACCAACCGCCGCGACCGAAAGCAATCAGCGACTGGGTTAATTGATAACCACTGTTGAATTGATCAGCCCAGGGATCAAGAAAGGCTGTTAAACGTGCCATTCGATAAGGTGAAGACACAGCAAGAAACGCTAAAGAACAACCCACCATCAACATGAGGCCAAGATAATAGCGTATCTTGACTCCCGTAAGAAACAGCATTGCCATCACGGTGCCTGAAATGACAACCGTTGCACCAAAATCCGGTTCTAAAAGCAACAAAAATGCAAAAATAGCCAGAACAATCATTGGCTTTATAAAGCCAATAATACTCTGTCCGACGCTTTGCTGCTGACGTACCAAGTAGCCGGACAAATACAAAATCATGGTCACTTTAGCCAATTCAGAAACCTGAATTGTAATGGGACCTATTGCCACCCATCGTCGACTACCATTCACTACGCGTCCAATCCCTGGAATTAACACCACCACTAACAAAACCATGCATATTAACAACAGGGGTACACTGATTTTTTCCCATGTATTACTATCAATCCGCATAACCACAATAGCGACCAGAAAGCCGACAAAAAGATAACATGCCTGACGAATCAAAAAATGGAATGGTTGATGATAGTATTTTGTCGACACCATAACGGAACTGGATGCAACCATCATCAATCCAATAATAAGCAAGCCAATCACAGCCACCATCAACCACTTATCATAAAGAGAGATGGGCTTTTGACGGACTCTTCCGCGTTGATTGTGTTGACTGTAATGCGCCATACTCATAAAGTATTTACCACCGCAGTAAACACATCGCCGCGATGATTAAAGTCACGAAACATATCCAGACTTGCGCATGCAGGTGATAATAAGACGACATCACCCGGCTTGGCTTCATTTTTGGCAACTGTAACAGCCTCATCCAGTGAAAATGCGCGCAGTACATGTACAGAATCGGCTATTGCCTGTTCGATCATATCTGCATCTTCGCCGATCAAAACCACGGATCGCACGAAATCCGTCATGGGTGAGCGAAGCTCGGTAAAATCAGCCCCTTTCCCCTGACCTCCTGCGATTAATACAATCTTTCCCTGCATGGAGCCTCCTATCCCTGAAATTGCAGAGATGGTTGCGCCAATGTTAGTGCCTTTTGAATCATTGATCCACTCGACTCCATCGAGCGTTCTGACCCATTGACTACGATGTGGAAGACCCGCAAAGCGTTGTAACACGTCAATCATATGGGAAAAATCGATGCCTGCCACTTGCGCTAATGCACACGCAGCAAGGGCATTTGACCAGTTATGCCGGCCTTTTATTAATAATGCATCGACAGGCATGAGTTTTTTCTGGCCGTATGCAAGATAGTTGGTATTGCCTTCAGTGATGAGACCCCAAGTCAGTGATTCGGGTGCATCTAATCCAAAACTGCCTGTACACAAGCCACTGGCTCTGGCAGGGGGGGGAACAGTCAGGCTATCTTCACGGTTATACAATAGAAATTTGGCCTGATGGTATATTCGCTGTTTTGCTTGAATATAAGCATCCAAGCTGTGATGTCTGTCCAAATGATCGGGCGACACGTTCAGGATGGTCGCTGCAATGGGAGCCAAGGAGTTCGTTAAATCCAGCTGAAAACTGGATAATTCCAATACCCATAAATCATAAGGCACCTGATCGTCAAGTAAGTCCAGTACAGGGGCGCCAATATTTCCAGCTACCGCTACAGATAAACCCGCGGCTTTGGCCATTTCACCAACCAATGTCGTAACGGTAGATTTTCCATTCGTACCCGTTATTGCAATAATTGGCGCCTGAACCTCCCGCGCCAAACATTCAATGTCACCAATAACAGGAATACCCTTCGCGATGGCATTCTGCATAACTGGATGATCCAGCGCCACACCCGGGCTGCTGATAATTCCAGTTAAACGTGGATATAGGTCAACCGGGAGATTTTCCAAATACACATTTACGCCAGGGAATTCAGTATTGAATTCTGTTAAACCGGCAGGCGACGACCGCGTATCAAAAATAACAAATGGTTTATTTCGTCGCTTTAGAAAGCGCGCAATTGAGTGCCCTGTTTTACCAAGACCGAGGATTAAATACAGTGATGAGTGCATGGTCATATCGTCCTTAACGAAGCTTTAGCGTTGCCAAACCACATAAAACAAAGAAGACGGTAATAATCCAGAAACGCACGATAACTTTTGGCTCAGACCAACCTTTTAACTCAAAATGGTGATGCAATGGCGCCATTCGAAATAATCGTTTCCCACCAGTATACTTAAAATAACCAACTTGTAAAATAACAGATATTGTTTCTATAACAAAAAGTCCACCCATAATTAATAACACTAATTCTTGACGCACTACAATAGCAACAGTACCCAGTGCTGCGCCGAGCGCCAATGAGCCGACGTCACCCATGAAAATTTGAGCGGGATAGCTATTATACCAAAGGAATCCAAGTCCTGCGCCCAAGATGGATGAACAGAAAATCGTCAATTCCCCTGTATTGGGGACAAAAGGGATAGACAAGTAATGCGCATACACGGCGTTACTGGATACGTAGGAAAACACACCTAGGGCACCCGCAACCATTACAATGGGCATGATCGCCAAACCATCAAGGCCATCGGTCAAATTTACTGCGTTGCTGCTACCCACGATCACAAAATAAGCCAAAACAGGGAACAGGGGGCCAAGGTTAATCAGGCATGCTTTAAAAAATGGCACGGTTAACTGTGTATGTATAGGGATGTTTGCATTGGTGTAAAGGTAAAGTACTGCAGCAATTGCGATGAGTGATTGCCAGAAAAATTTCCAACGACCTGGCAGGCCCTTGCTATTTTTTAATACCAGTTTGCGGTAATCATCCACCCACCCAACAAGGCCAAAACTGATGGTCACTAAAAGCACCAGCCACAAACTCGCCTGACGCAAATCACACCAAAGCAAACAACTAACCGTGACCGCGAGTAAAATCAGCACCCCGCCCATGGTTGGCGTACCTGCTTTTGATAAGTGGGTCTTGGGGCCGTCATCACGCACCATTTGACCTATTTGCAATCTTTGTAGCCAACGAATCATCGGAGGACCACAGAAAAGACCAACCATCAATGCTGTAAGAGCCGCCAATATCGAACGAAATGTCAGGTATTGAAACACTCGAAAGGCATGATGCTGGCCTTGTAATAGTTGCGTTATCCAGTAAAGCATATTGTGTCTACCTGATTGGGATTTAGACAGAACATGCCTACATGAAAACCCACTCATGCAGGCATGTTCTGTCGAATATGTTTGGAACTCAAGTTATTGGGAGATTTTTAATATAGATTAATGGTAACTTAAACCCTTGGTTAATTCAATAAAACACGACCAAGCCTTAGGAGCTCAAGATACCAACTGCCGCACAATATTTTCCATTGCACTAGATCTCGACCCTTTTACCAATACAGTAGTTTGCGAATCCAGCTGTTTCAACAAATCATGCGCCAGCGCTTTCTGGGTGGGATAATGTCGGGCATTTTCACCAAAAGCTCGTGTTGTGGTCTCGCTATATGCACCGCAGGTCATGAGATAATCAATACCATGGTCACGCGCGGCAATGCCAACGTCCTGATGATGCTGTTCACTCCAAGAGCCTAACTCTCCCATATCACCAAATACAAAAATACGCACACCCTGACGCGCCGACAGAACATTTAGTGCCGTCAGCACAGACAGTAAATTTGCATTATACGTATCATCAATAACCAATGCATTATTTTTACCTCGCAAGAAAGTCATGCGCCCTGACACACCAGTAAACTGACATAATCCAGCTGCAATATCTGTCAATCCAATGCCAAGCGCATGCGTACACGCCGCCGCAGCCAGAGCATTGCTCACATTGTGAGTGCCAGGAACTTTCAACTGAATAAAAGCCTCCCCTTGGGGCGTAACCAGCGAAAATTGAGCGCAACCTTCAGCATTAAAAATCACATTACGCGCATGAATGGCCGCTGGTTTTTTTGCCGAAAATCGCAGGGTTTTTTTGTTCGTTAGCAAGGCATCCCAAAAATGTGCATAGGCGTCATCATCATTGATGACCGCAACTCCATCTGCGGCAAGCCCTTGATGAATTTCGCCCTTGGCATGAGCGACACCATCAATCGAGCCAAACCCTTCAATGTGTGCCGGTGCAATATTATTTATGAGTGTCACCTGTGGTTTCACCATGGCTACTGTGTACGCAATTTCACCGCTATGGCTGGCACCCAATTCAAACACGGCATAACGATGTGGGGGTTGCAACTGCAGAAGGCTCAACGGGACACCAATGTGGTTATTCAAATTTCCTGGCGTGGAAAATGCCGGGGCAGGCAAAATGCAGGCAATCATTTCCTTGACTGTTGTTTTACCATTGCTGCCTGTTAATGCAATAGCCTCACAGTCAATCTGTCCACGGTGGTGCATTGCAATAACAGCCAGAGCCTGCAACGTATCAGGAACAACCAGCTGCGGAATAGCAATACCCGGAGTGATTCGATTGCACACGATAGCTGCAGCACCCTGTGCTACCACATCAGGGATAAATTGGTGACTATCAAAGCGATCGCCCTTAATAGCGACAAACAAATTACCTGGCTTGACTTGGCGGCTATCAATACAGATACCCGATAAAACAACATCAACGCTACAAGCGACCTTAAGTAATGAAGCGATTTCAAATAATGTCATAATATTTATCTCGGATAAGAGGACTTAATCAAGCTATCTCTGCTTGTTCAAACGTATCGA
The DNA here is from genome assembly GCA_013289415.1 of Gammaproteobacteria bacterium. Lineage (GTDB taxonomy): Bacteria > Pseudomonadota > Gammaproteobacteria > Legionellales > Legionellaceae > DDPF01. The sequence goes on along the minus strand of JABDAB010000027.1, from coordinate 5,561 downwards.
TAATATTTAGCGATTCGTAATAACGTTTCAGACTTGCATCAGTTAACGGTTTACGTTGCTCATCAAGAAGATGTGTATCCAATCCCTCGCTGAGCTGTTTTGCTGTATCAAGCATGATTTCGAAACGCTCCGAATCAATTGCGGGGTGACCAGAAGCCTGCATAAACAAACACAAACCACGCACACTAAATGCGCCAATATTTTGCAAATCAAACACGCCACTGGCTGTTGCTGCGGCTAAACTACACAACACAGGCCCTTGACCATTGGGGCTTTGATGGCGATGAAATAACTGCCCTTCACCAAATCTCAAACCCGTTGCAAGCAGTGTTTGCAACAGTTCATAACCGGCTAACTGACGGTTTTCCTTCGCCAACAGGAATATCATGATCGGCAAGGATGTTCTGTCATTCAATATTGGTTTAACATTGTCCAGTGATGGGCTGCTTGCAGGTATGGCGGCCAGTACATCAGAGTGCCCTGCCGATTGTAGTATCGGCTGACCCACTGTCACTTCGCGATTGATTTTACGTACCGCGATAATGTCATCAGAATTGTCCTTCTCAACGTGCCCAACGGACGGCCGTTGAGGAACTGCGGGTGCATTACTCCTGCGCCTTTCTTTCATCATGCGGCCAATCGCAATAACTACCCCGACAAGCAACAAAACATTAAGTATCAAACTCCAGTTTGCCCGCATAATTTTTACTCCCACTCAATAATTGAAAAGGTTTCTTCACCTTTGGAGTTTGGACAAAGCCACATGCAAAAACACGCATGTAGCTTGTCCAAATAATTGAGATCTCGATTTAATAGGAGGTTTGAGTATAACCATGCATCATCGCAAACCCCCTATATAAATACACTAATCTTTCTCAATGCCCATGAACCACACGCATGGACAGAAGGACATGAGTCTTGTTTCATGTTCTTCTGTCCAATGTCCAATTATTATTAAACTTTATTGTGTGGAATAATGCTAGAAAAACTTCACTGCCATGTTGGGTGTGTAGGTTGGGCCTTGGCCCAACAGCAATCACACATTAGGAACATATCCCTTTAACTGTTGCGCAAACTGATGCAGCACTTCAAGACCTGACTCTTCAGCCTGTTTGCACCATTGTTGCAAAGCTTCCACCAATTCTTTTTGTGATGAAGCCGTTTTCAACCAAACATTTTGCAATGATTGGCGATAATTATAAACAATCCGTAATTGTTCATAACGTTCCAATAAAGCTTGTAAATGTGTGTTAGCACGAGGCGACAACAGAATTTCCTGGCTTTTTAACAAAGAACCTGCACGTTGAAACAACTTCTTGTCACCTTTGTTTTCAATATGGGTCTGCTTCACATGACTCAGGATGGGGCATACAACACGTTTATAGTAATCTGACATCACTTGAAAACGATTACTGATAACCGCTTTCACAGTATCCAAATCGACATGCCTTTTGCCTTCTTCGCGTACTAATTGCGGCGGTAATTTTTTAACTTTCGCCAGACCGAAGAACGACAATATACAGATATACATCCAGCCAATATCAAATTCCCATGGCTTCACGGAAAATTTAGCCGAAGATGCATACGTGTGATGATTGTTATGCAGCTCTTCACCACCAATCCAGAAAGCCCATGGGGTAAGGTTGGTTGACGCATCAGGGCACTCAAAATTACGGTATCCCCAATGGTGACCGATCCCGTTCACAACGCCAGCCGCCCAAAAAGGAGACCACACCATTTGAATGGCCCAAATAGACACACCAGGAACGCCAAGCAATAAAACGTCAATAATAAACATTAAACTGATACCCAAACGAGAGTGGCGAGTATAAACATTGCGCTCAATCCAATCATCAGGAGTGCCATGGGCATATTTTTCAACCATGTCCTTATCTTTTTTTGCCGTGCCATACAGCTCCGCCCCCTGCCAAAGAACCTTTTTAATTCCTTCCACAACCGGGCTGTGTGGATCACCTTCAACATCGGTAGCGGCATGATGCTTACGGTGAACAGCAACATATTCCGCCGTCACCATCCCCGTTGTTAGCCATAGCCAAAAACGAAAAAAATGACTAATCAAAGGATGTAGCGTCAAGGCGCGATGCGTCTGGTGACGATGCAAATAAATCGTTTGAGAAGCGATAGAGATCTGCGTCAACACAACCGCTGCCAACACATATCCCCAGAAAGACAAGTTCAAAACACCGAAAATCATGGCATACCCCACATTATGAGAAAACGACAATCAAATAAAAAACCCAATTAAAGCTTAAAATAAATCAATTCCATACTTTTATTATACAACAAGATAAGGATGATATCATATTTTGAACAATTAGTCTTGCATCAACCCGTATTATGGCGGATAATTTTCTTAAAATCATCACAAGGTCTCAAATGAATGATAAATTACAGCGGATCTTCAGGCAAGCACTGATTGCTCTCGGACCTTGTATTATGCTGGGAGTCGTCATTGCCTGCATCGTTGGACTATTTATTCTCTCCTACTATGTATTGCTATGGGGCATTATGATTGGTTTCATTCTGTGGCTATATTCTCTGGCAAAACGCTTTTTATTCCCAAAAAAAACAACCATTAAAAAAACAAAAGGACGGATCATTGAACATGATAAAAACCAATAAATCAAAAGCAGGCATACTACGGACTTTGTGGATCATTATCATGTCATGTTTGTATACTGCAAATACGTGTGGTCGTGCAACATTGAAGGGGCTATTTGGAACCATCAGCCGCGCATGGTGTGATCATGCGCTGCGTCTTTATGTAAAACGTATTCTTAATTTGGTAGGTGTCACCTGCAAGGTAGTCAACCCATATAACGTTCAACCCATACCCGGACAGCCAACCATTGTCATGTGCAATCACAGCAGTCTTTATGACATACCACTTAGCCTTGTAGCATTTCCCAGTCACTCACTGCGCATGCTCTCCAAAAAAGAACTAGCCAAAATCCCTATCATGGGCCAAGGCATGGTTGCAGCCGAATTCCCATTTATTGACCGTCAAAACAGGCAGCAGGCCAAAAAGGATTTGGAGTTTGCGAGAGAATTGCTAATCAGTGGGATTCTCATGTGGATAGCTCCAGAGGGCACACGCTCAAAAACCGGTAAACTTGCAGCCTTTAAAAAAGGCGGGTTTATTACTGCAATCCAGGCTGGTGCCGTCATCATTCCCATGGGCATTCGGGGTGCCAATAATATTTTACCGGCACGAACACATCAATTTAACCTGAATCAAGAGGTTGAAGTTCATATCGGACAGCCTGTTGATGCCTCGAAATTTACGCTAGAAAATAAAGAAGTGTTAATCGAGCAGGTTTATCAAGAGATGAAGCAGTTGATTGGGCAGTAGGAGCGATTTCATCAAAATGATTTAAATTGGCACACGGAAACCGAGCCACGATCGTTATAAACGTTTTCAACTTGAAGCGCCCAATTTTGTAATTCACTTTTCTTCTTTGTACAATACGTACCTGATGAAACTAAAAAGAATATTTAATCATGAACTATATACTTGATTGCACAGCCCCAACCAGATTTATTATAGATCAAATCAAGCCAATACAGAGCAAGTTAGAAAAAAAAATATATATCAATACAACCTCTCCACGCCTGCAAAGAGGAGTTGAGCTTATCTGTTGTTCAGCCCTTGCAGCTGCGATTCAGCCTCTTGCTACACCACTCCCTATTTTGCTAACAGGTGTATTTTTGACTAATGAGTTAGTCAATCGTTATGAACCCTTGATTGCTCTACAAAAAGAAAACGAAAGTCTTCGATATTTAATAACAGCTCTTGAGGCTGTTGATATGGCTGACTCTAAAAAACCTCTCTGTATGTTTTTTGAAAAAAAACATCCTAAAGATCTAGATGGAAAACTTGATAAAATCATTGGATTGATTACACGATCGTTAGAAAACTCTCAAATAGTAATAGCACGTGAGTTGTTAGAAAATATAATGGGAGCTCTAAATAAAATAGTAAAAACACGGAATTTGCGCAAATTCGTGCCCATAGATGTGAATAAATCTAAAAAAGAGCAAGTGATAGCCCATGAAGAAGGTCTAACCGAACTGTCCATTTAAGGCATTACGTATTTGCAAAGCATGCTCAACCGCCTTGGGTACAAATTCCGAAACATCCCCACCTAACACAGCAATTTCCCGCACCAGTGTAGATGAGATAAACATAGAACTTTCAGAGGGTGTTAAAAACATCGTTTCAATATTTTTTGACAATTTTCGGTTCATGCCGGCCAGTTGAAATTCATACTCAAAATCAGACACTGCACGCAATCCACGAAGAATAATTGAAGCCCCCTGCTCCTGCACAAAATTAACCAACAAGCTATCAAATCCAACCACAGTGACATCAGGCAAGGCTTTCACGGCGTCTTTCACTAACTCAATTCGTTCGGCTAAGGAAAAAAAAGGGCGTTTGGAGCTATTACTGGCAACGGCTATAATCAGGTCAGGAAATATCCTGGAAGCCCTGACAATAATATCAAGATGGCCGTTGGTGATGGGATCGAATGTTCCAGGATAAATTGCCTTGCAGTTCATATTTAAGACACATTAATTGTATATTAATGAAGTCTAGCGTATTGTTTAATAAAAGTAACCATGGCTTCTAAAATAACTCTTCCCTCATTATTCCCTTCTCCCCAGACATGGGGAGAAAGTGCCCGAAGGGCGGATGAGGGGTTCCCTGTGCGAAGTCCTTTCCCGATGCTTAACCACAAAACTGGAGCGCTCGAAATTATGAACCAATTCAAATTAATTTGTATTACATTTGTCTGCATGATAACAACGTGTTTCGCTGTAACCATGCCTGCAGAGCATAGTCATAAATCAGCTGCTGTCCTATCACCTTCAACATTATCATCATGGGAGTTGTCTGGTGCCGTAGCAGCCAGAAATAAAAAAAGAGGCTGGACTGCTGTGCTGAACTGGCTGCAACAAGGCCCAAATCAATATCAAATTCGTTTATTTGGTCCATTGGGCGGCGGCTCGGTTCTCATTGAAAAACATGGATCCATTGTCACATTTCGTGACGGACCAAAAAAGGTATCGTCTAACAATGCCGATGAGTTATTACAGAGAAAAACCGGCGTTCGTTTACCGGTCAAGAACCTTTATTATTGGGTCAGAGGATTACCAGCACCCGGTACCATTCAATCAGTTCATCGTGATGCAAACAACTATTTAATTTCATTCAACCAAGCGGGATACAGTATTGATTACACAGCATACACATTGGTTGGTGGAATGAATTTACCTAGTAAAATTCGCTTACAGGGGCATGGAGTAATGATTAAGCTGGTGATTAAGCACTGGAAGGTTTGAGGCTTAACTTGCAAAAAACGGCATTTTTGACGATAATTACTTGTATAAAACGTCAACTTTAGCGCGGAAAACCTTTGTGAAACGATTGATTCTTCAGGATTTATTGCGATAGAAACAAAAAAAATCGCGTAAGCCCTTGATCATTAAAGGAGTCAGACAGACTGGAAAAACATATAGCTTAAAAGAATTTGGGAAGA
>JABDAB010000026.1 GCA_013289415.1 Gammaproteobacteria bacterium | reverse complement strand
AAAATCACACATAAATAAATCACGAGCATAAGACTCATAATCAAAATAGCAGATCAAATTGTCCGGTATAGCATTGCTATGGCAATCGTCAAAAATAGCTTGGGCGAAGTCAACTTCGGAATTGTAAGATCCGTGGTAGTGATCTTCCAATAGTGTTTCTGCTTCCTCGACTGAGTATTCACCCAGAAGAGCACCACCCAACTCACCATACCTAGCCATATCTCCAGCATTGAACAAACAGAACACCACAACTTGGTTGACTCACCTGACTATTAAAGAACGTGCATATAGCTGTAGGGTTTCACGACGAGCGTGAATGATTCAAACAGGTTTAAAACATGATGTTTTAATGAGGTTCTACTTGGGTAAGTAGTGAGTTTACACTCAGGTTCCCGACTAACGCTCTGCCATGAGATTAGGGAATGATGATGGCTTTTGCATAAGACCGATAAAGGTTTCGCCGGAGTCTCACGGGCTCATCAGTTATGCTTGATTAAAGATTATCAAAACAGATCGTGTTATACAAGATGGATTTTTGATTTATTTTGTATAATCGCGCTGCGCGCCATTATACAAACAGATGTAAGTGTGTTGAATCCATGTGATATTTTTACAGCCCTTCGGCTGCGTCACTGTGGAGGAATCCTCAGTGACGCAGCAAACTAATAATAATGAACTATACTTACGATAATTGAATGGCGTAGGAATTAATGTGTTTATCCCTATCAACATATCGCTTTTCGCTCACATCGAGCTTGACTCAGAGTTGTCGGGCCGATTTGGCGTTGAGGGAAATACGTTTAGCAATACCTTTGGCTATCTCAATCAATATTTCAAAACACTGCCGAATATGCCTTCATCTGTACAGAAGCTTGCCGCTGAAATGCATGCTTTGGTTATTCGGGAGAATACGATTAAAGCCATCAATGGTAGCACCCTTGATGCATTTACCTTAAAGACTACAAAAGAAATAGGTGACTTACAGCCTGAGCAGAATCTCTTGCTCCCTGGGGGTTGGTCAGGTATAGACAGTCCCGGTCACGCCATGATTTACCAATTTGAAAAAGATGCTCATGGTGATCTACTGTTTTCCATTTATAACTCGGGTTCAGGGATTAGTCAGCATGAGAAAACCTCATCGACTAAAAAAGAGCTGTATTCACCAGTCAAAACATATAAATTCCCCAACCCCGTCGACCCCATTGAGTTGCAACACCTTATAAAGAGAATCACTGTACCGCAACTCACAGCAGGACATCCTGCACGTAATTATCGTAAATTTGATGCGAAACAAGTGTATACCAACATCGAAACAAGCCTTGAATTTATGAAAGCCAAGCTTGTTCCAGAGGATTTGAACGCTTCGCATGCAACCACAGGTAGGCAGCTTTCTGGCACGTGTTCACAGCGATCCATTCATCAACTGCTTAAAGTTAGTTTTGACGAGTTGCCCGAATATCAGCGGTTTATTTTTGATTTCAAAATGTATGCGTTGAAGGACTTTATAAAAACACATCCGCTGCCTCGTGCTCCAGAGATAACAGTGTTTATTCAAAAAGCGATTACGAATAACCTCCGGGTTTTACAAGAGCCCGGTGTATTTAATGATGCCGATGAACAGGCGCGCGTCGTTAAAACATTGGAGGCTTTAAAATACCAATTACAAACCAAAAAGCCTCCGGTAAGAACATCATTTTGGCCTAAAGGTATCGATTTATCTCCACTTTTGCCTCGTGCTCCAGAGATAACAGTGTTTATTCAAAAAGCGATTACGAATAACCTCCGGGTTTTACAAGAACCCGGTGTATTTAATGATGCCGATGAACAGGCGCGCGTCGTTAAAACATTGGAGGCTTTAAAATACCAATTACAAACCAAAAAGCCTCCGGTAAGAACATCATTTTGGCCTAAAGGTATCGATTTATCTCCACTTTGGAATTTATTTACTAATGCACCTGTACCAGATAAATTAACTGCAAACATGGCTGTGTTCGAGACATCAGAACGTGCAAAATTGCCAACATATCAGCCGTTGGTTCCAGATTTACATCAAGATCATTTGTTATCCGATCTGTCTTTGATTATTGAGCGATGCAAAGCACAACAAGATACCAACCCGGCATGGGTGATGGCACAAATTGAGCAAGCGATTTTAGCGCTCCCCATCCCTTCATCCAGTTTTTTAGCGCCGCCATATTACGAAAAGATCCCTTTTTATGATGCAATCACCACAGCAGACGATCTTGAAACAATCGGCAAAACGATTGATGAATTGCAGCATTTGTATCGACATGCTTCTGAAAAACTATTGAAAGATGCAACGCTGCCAACGCAAGCTGTTACTTATTGTAGTTTTTTGGCGCTTCGTGACTATTTTGATGCGACAGGAGAAGCAGTAACAGGTAAGCCTGCTTTCCATAGCTTTCTTCACACCATGTTGTGTAAATATTTGAATACATTTCGTTCATATCCATTTCTTGCTACCAATAACCCGGCAGGTGACAAGCGTTGGACGGATCTCCTGACACTGACTCATCGCAGCACGACAATGCAAGCCTCACCAAAAATCTTGAGCGACAAACAAGCGCTTTTAGCACTGTTAGATGCTGATCCTTATTTAAAAGCCTATTTAGAGAGCCAGCCTGATAATGAAATTGATGACGTACATATCTTGGAATTACTCGAAGAATACCCTGAATTGAGAAAGAAAAGTGCCTTACCAACAGACGAAGGTGCTCGCTTGAAAAAATATCAGCAAATGATGCATGACGATTATAATATATTTGTCAATTTAAAAAATGAGAATAACGCTAAAGAAAACCTTGAATATGGTAATAAACATATACCAAAGCCGAGTAAATATTATCGGTCGCTTTTAAACTCAGAACCTGTTCTAAAAATGAAATTAGAACGTGTATTTGAATCACGGCAATATAGTCATGATAAATTGTATAGCGAACTTAGAACGCGAGGACTAACAGCACTTTATGTTTTATTAACTGAGTTGGATGAGAGTGGTGCATTAAACCCTGATTCAACCTTGTCGTTTGAAGAATTCAAACCCCTTATTAATAAAATTCAACAGCATTTTGCACTGGAAAAAGCGCTCATTACCTATCTTGAACCATTGCAATCAACACAAAAGGGAAAAAAGTTCTCTTGTCTCACATCTGGTCGAAGTACGGAAGATCGTGAAATACCAGACCCATGGTCACACGATCCCTTCAGTCAGTGGGAAGATAAGACAATAAATAGCAAATATTGCGATTATCAACTTCCACTCCGCCCTCAGGAAAAAGCAAGCATTACGCAACACAAATATAATTTTACTGACTCGCTCGCCCGTTCTGCACTGATAAAATCACATGTTTACTGTCAAGAGGGTTCCGGTTCTCGTACAGGCACAATATTAGACGCTAAAAATAGCAATCAAATCCAAACACTTCCACCTGACAAAAAAAACCAAACGGTTATGATTGATAAAGATCAATATTTTGGTCGAGACTTGTTTCACTTGCGTATGTCATCTGCGCATCAAATCACATTAACCCTGGATTATTTTAGTAAGTCTGAATCCTTGGGCAAGCTTCAAGATCCCAATATACAATCTTATGTTGAAGCGAATTTATTTGAGCCCGGATTACTGCTTGACGCTTTGAAAAATGATCCGACTTTTTTGGCTCGGTTCGATTCGTTTATTGAAAAAGGCTTGCGCTATTTTTCAGGACCAGATGGCTTGCTGACGGGTGAATCACTATTTTTTATTCGGTTAAAAACCTATGTGCACCGTTACGCTGAATTAAATGGTTTTGAAGAAGGGCTGCATCTGTTGCGGGATAATCATGGTGAACTGGACAGGCTTATTACCGTTGAGCGTGATCCTGCCATGCTTGCGTGTTTACACACGATTCGATTTTTAAATGCTATTAGTTTGCATCAGCGTGAGGGTGTTGATAGTTGTCTGTTGCAAGAGGCGTTCTTATCCAACTTTTACCAGCAAGCAACATACAATCCCTTTACTCCAAACGATACCGCATCGATTTTTGAGCAACAGCGAGCCCGGGTCTATTTTAGCGAATGGTTACGAGACGCTGATCCGGCATTGATTCAATCGCTCATCACACCCACCATGATCGATCTAGGATTTGATGTGAGTCATTTAACCATCACAGGCACTTATCCCAGCTTCCACTATCAAGATCAGGCTGGAACGACTATTTATACAGTTAATGCTGAGCAGGGCCGTGTTTTTCAAGGCAATTTTTCTTTTAGCTCAATCCCTCTGGATATTAAGCGCCATCCCATTGCACACCGATTAGGGTTGCAACAGGAAACCTCGTGCTGGGTATCAGAAGATGAAAACCTGATTCGTTTCAAGTCGGGAAATGTACGCATCAAAAGAGACGGTTCGCGCCTTATCGTACAAAAAAAATGGAATAATCAATGGTATCAACTGACGCCTTTAAACGATAAACAACAAGCGCTGTTTGGATTGGATACGGCTAGTGTGCCCACTAACAAACTAGCGGCGATATTGACTGATGGTAGCAGTGAAGCTTGGGTAAATGAAAACAATGTATTGATTGTTAACAATAACAAACCTATTTATCAGGTCGATAAGAGCGGTGTTTTCCATCAATTGAATGAAGCTGGACAATTAAACGGTTGCATTCTTGCCAAAGCTCCAACGGCTTTTGAAAAGGCATTGACTCAATTTGAATCGCCTGATTTTTTTAATGTAAACCTCAATGAAACCAGAAAAACAAAAGGCACGGTTGATTTTGCGCGATTTGGTTTTTCGTTAACTATTGAAGGCAAAAAAATCACTCTCCCCAATACAAATTACGCCTTAATGGACTCTTCCTCATGGGCGTCAAACGTTGCTGCGTTAACATTCAGTAACGGCATTGATGAACAATGTATGGTTGCTGTTCATCCTTTTTACATCGATGAATCAACCCTTCAAGAACCGGGTAAATATTATCATCTGACGCACGATAAGTCGGGACATGTTCCTGATGCCATGCTCGCCAAGAGTGATAGTGAAAAAAAACAACCCATCTGGAATCATCATCATTCTCAACGCGCCATTACTTATAAAATAGTGGATGGCAAACCAAAGCCGGAAACAGCGGCAGATGCCTTGTATTTATGTTATGTCTACCTTGCCTCCCATGAAACCGACAAAGCTTGGGAGGTATTGGACGGTTTAAGCAAACGGTTAAGTTTTGTAGGTTCAACCGATGAATTACTCTATTTGTCCTGGATTGTTGAGGCATTGCCCACTGTACTGGATACAGAAAAAGATGCAGAGCGTAAATTTGCAACACCTGAATATGTGAGTTGCCAGCTTAAAGCGTTGGCCCTTTATACCGATTTTTTAAAGTTAGGCAAAGCACCTGCTATTGAATTGGATAAGCCAGTGGATTCCACTTATGCAAATGGGATTTATCAGCGACAATGCGTGAATAAAATATCAGCATTCAAGGATGGATTAGAGTCCACTATATACAACTTATATTCAAAATATCAACGGCAAGAACGGCATCTCCATGAAAAATACACCTTACAGGATGAAGAAAGCAGAACCCTGCTGAATTGTTGTGACCCTAACCAGCATGGCGAAAAGCCGATAGCCTACGGTGCTCTGGGGTATGAGCGTCGACGTTTAAGTTTAAAAACCTTGCTTAAGGAATATCAACGTCTTGTCGCAGTTCGAGATACCTCACCTGATTTTCCGTCTGAACTCGCCAATCGGTTGGCCAATATTGAGAAAAACATCACGCATGAACTTAAAGTGATGAAAAAAAGCACCCAACTTGAATGGGTTGATCTTGATCTGCAATTCCATGATCCACTAGATATGATGCATAATCCCGCCCCCCTAATAATAAATCAAATATATGAAGATAATTTGTCTTTAAAAGCAAAAAATAGCTTTGAACAATGGCAGTGCAATGTATTTATGTCGCCATTGAATCTGGATGCCGCATTAGGAGCACTGAATTCCGATATCAAACAAGATGATTTCATGCACTATTTTCCGACTTATCTTCATATTGCACGTTCAGGTACACCCGAACAAACAGCCGCACTTAAAGAATTTTGTATCCATTATTTGATTGGGTTTCGTCATGTTTATCCAGAATCTGAAGAAGGGAATGTTCGTCATTTAACCAATATTCTTTATCATGTTTTGGAGAATCCAAGCACATATTCATCACTTGAAGAAGAGGTGGGTCTATATGACCTGCGAAAGATGACTGAACAATGTGAAATTAATCCTATTGCTGTTGCTGAGGCCAAAGATGTTTACGATGAAATTCTAACCAGTAATCAGGATATTTGGGATGCGCTGAGTACTGAATTTGCCGCCTCCGAGCATATGCCGCCACTTGCTGCTATGCATCTTGAACCACTTTGGCAGATGTTGGGTATGAAAGACTCACTGCAAGCATATCGTGATGAAGAGAATGAGTACACCGTATTAATGCAAGACATTGAAGATGAACTGACTGCAGGGCAATTGAAATTTAAGTGTCAAAAGCAGCAGCGAGTCATCGCTGAAACAGTATTTCAGGACGCCGATGTTCGGGCCGGGTTGGCTCAACAAGCCACCGCCCTCGAAACAACACAACAAAAAGAGTTGATACAACTATGGGGCAAGGCATTAGCGCAAGCCAACAAACCTCCCGAACATGCGATCAAACTCATTGCAGAACAGCGCCATGTACTGACAAAAGAAGAGCTTCTCTCATTATACTTGCATGCTGATTTAACGCGCTATATCGAAAAAACCGGTTTATCAAAACAAGATTGTCTGGATCTGCACCAACTGATTCATCAAGGTGTATCGCTTGAAGTTCAACATCAACAAGTCACGCGTCTGTTAACGGCATTGAAATCCTCAGAACCACATCAAATTGCAGCGATTTTAATGGCTGAAAATACCCCGAAAGCTCAAACTGACCCTGGGTTAATGCTGTTTCAATATGCTGAAGACATATTGGCTCGTCCAAGGCAAGGAGAAGCGCTTGTCTCGCTACTATCAACCCCGGATGATCCCCGTCATTTTAATAATGTCATTGAAAAAGTAATCATGGGTGGTGGTAAATCCAAGGTGATTTTACCTATCATGGCTGAGAAGAAAGCCACCGGTTTAAATCTGGTGGTGGTTGAAGTGCCCCGTGCTTTGTTGGCAACCAATCATGTTGACCTCAATGCGACATCACAACGATTATTTGGCCAAAAAGCCCATCGTTTTGAATTTAACCGCGATAGCGATTGCTCGGCCAAACGATTACAAACCATCCATGAGACATTCGTTGAAATCATGACCAATAAAGCCTACCTCGTTACAACGGGTGAGGCGATGCAATCTCTGGAGCTTAAATATCTGGATCTCTTGTTGTCTCGTTCGGAAGATCCCCTGAAGCTGGATGAATGGAAAAAACAAGTCTATTGGGCGAGTAAAATCACCGGTTTGGTCAAGTCGTGCGGTGATGTGGTGATTGATGAAGTGCATCAGGGTTTATTACTGAAGAAAAAATTAAATTACACGTTGGGTGATTTCAGTTCGATTTCACCAGAGTTGATCAAACAGAGCATTGCGTTGCATCAATTTGTGAATGTTGGGCCAAGGCCCAACCTACCTGAGGCTCTTCTTACTCACCCAGATAGTCCATTACACGATTTAATGAATGCTCTGAAAAAGACAAACCCTGGTGTTGATGTGGTCAGTGAATTACGTGCTTATTTTAATAACAAAACAATGCCCCACATGATCGAAAAAGCATCGAATGAAATAAAAGATACGATGGCGTTTTATAAAGAACAATTAACGTTATTACCGCGAACACAGGCACGGCATTACAAAGAGCATTATGGTCCATCACAAACACAAGACACGGCTCTCAAACGTGCGCTGGCTATCCCCTATATTGCCAGCAATCAACCCAGTGAGCGCAGTCGGTTTGGCAATCCACTGGAAATCATCAATTACTCCATTCAGGGATTATTGAATGAAGGTTTAAATGAAGACCTTTTGAAAACCGCAATTCGTCAGTGGCAAGCGGAATCCTGTGCAGAGTTAACCTTATCCAAAACATACAAGGCATTGGATGACACACCTACAGCAATTCGGATCAATGCATTATTGCAGGGTACAGGATTAACGCTTGGGTCGATTAATTTGCGCACTGAGCGAGGTGAAAAAGAATTTTTCCCATTTGTTGAGCAGTTAAAAACAAGACAAACGCTTTTATTTGCGATTTTGGAAGAACAAATCTTGCCACAAATTGCCACTGAGCCATCGGTGCTTCACAGCGATGCTTATAACCATGTGGATATGTATCGCACAGCTCAAGGTCTATCCGGAACGCCATGGAACCACAGCACGTATCATCAACGGTTAACATTTAATTCAAATACCTCTCTGGGTACGGATGGATATATTGAGACGGTTTTAAAAGAAAAAAAGACAACCATTACACCCATATCGTTTACCACGATGGATGAATTTCTATCGACTTTGTTTAATGGACAGCCTGAAACCCGTGCCATCATTGATATCAGCGCCACATTTGCAGGTTTTAGCAACCTTGATGTCGCAAAAAAACTGGCGATCAATGCAGCTAAATTCAATCCAACCATTCAATATATTTTGTATTTTGATCAACACGATGTGCTCTGTGCGCTGAATGTCAAAACACAACAACCGATTGTACTGGCAACCAGTAATCCAGATGAGATTAAGCAAAAAATAGGGTGCACACCGAATGAATGTTTAACCTATTACGATCAAAGCCACACCGTGGGTACAGATTTAAAACAAGCCCCTATGGCACATGCGTTTGTACTTGCCGATAACAGAACCCACTTGGAAAGCTTCCTGCAAGGTTGTTTGCGCATGCGCGGCATGGATGAGCAACAAACGCTGAGCATTATTGTTCCTGAAAATACCCCTACATCATTGGATGAGTTCATGGCCTTGATGGCTAGAAATGAACACGACCAACTAAAAGAGGATAATTTCTTTGCAGCCCTTGCCAAAATGGATAATGTCATCCGTCAGGATTGCTTGCAACGACTTGCCGCTGTGCCTGATGAAGACGTGGATAAAAAATATAAGCTAGCTCAAGCATTCAAGGATTATTTTGTTGAAACAAATTCGCACAGCCTGTTTGAGCAATACGGCGGGATTAGTGTTGAACGCTTAACACTTGATTTACTCAAGGAACACCATGATGCATTAATGCTGAGTTGGGAGGGGTGTTTGTTGGATTCAGATATCCTGCCCATGAACGATGATAGAAATGCTCTGAATGCAACGCTGAGTGCTGTTGTTCAAGCGGCAATTCCACTATGTAATGAAAAGACCATGAGCCGTAATAACCAGCAAGCCCTTGGCATTGAAGTTGAACATGAGCAGGAGGCGCAACAAGAAGCAGAAAAAGAAAAACTGAAAGAAGCCGAGAGTTTTAATTCCGAGTTACGATCTGCCGCACGCCATAACTGGAAAGCCAAGGACAAGGATAGCCTGTCACCGCTAACTGCGTTTATAACCAATGGCTCAAGCGAATATATGCATCCATTAAACGAACCAGCAGGCGCGCAATGCTTTTCAAACAACCTCTTGGTGGACGATAATTACGCTAAAGTTTATGCAGGGCAGCAAAAAATGCTGAATCCATTTTTAAAGCCCGTCATGCCCATTTTGTTTAGACAATGTGGTGATACGGTGACAGCCTGCCTGATTGATATGGACGATCTTTTAGAGTTACATTCACTGATCAAAGATGAGGGCGACATCAAAGTCTGGATCAGCACAACGCAACATGGCATCCTTTCAGGCCATTTTCCTGACAATATTAGACAAAACAAAGACTATCAAGCCCTCATCGAGGAAATACAGTTGTTCAATGGCGAATTGAATGGCTTGCGCGAGCAAAATACCCCACGGAGTTGGCTCAATCAAGAAGGCAGTGAAAAATTAGCTTATTTTCATGAGCACATTATGCCTTATCGACAAACGGTACTGAGTGAAGTGAATAACTTGCAAACGGCTTTATCCTCAGCAATTAGTATTGACTCTTCCTCGATTAAGAAAATGGTGTCAATTTCTACAACTCAACAAATGAGAACGAAAGTTCAAAATAGACAAGAGATTGATGTTGTTTCACAAGTTTCTCATTTATCTGCGAAAAAAACGTGATGGCTTTCGAGATGTTTAAACGTCTACATTGTGTCTCTAGTTATACATGAGCTGATTTGATCTGGATCAAAAGGTAAGCTTTCTAGTGATGTTGTGCTTGTTGGTGTGATAATGATTTGGCTTAGGAGGTTAGAAAAAAATAACTTATTCTTTTATGACGCCGGGTCGCTTCTCATACTCGAGGATGGTTTCGCGTTGATCGCAAGCAAACGGTGATCAAGACGCATCAACTGGCAGATTGGTATCAAGGTGTAATGCAGTTGGTGGAAGGAGAGCCTTATCGTAATGTGCTGCTTTGGCATGATTATTTTCTTCTGCTGCTGTTTACCGGGATGCGTAAAACAGAGGCTGCATCACTGCATTGGGATGATATCGATCTGAAATCCAAAACCATTACACTACAAGACACCAAAAACCGGGAAGTGCATACTCTGCCGATGTCGAATTTTATTTACGACTTATTGGAGCGAAGAAGTCGGCAGAAAACCAGTGAGTTTATTTTTCCTGCCGATAGCAAAACGGGTTATATCTATGAGCCTAAAAAAGCAGTATTGAAAGTGGTGGAATTATCTGGCGTGCCATTTACCTTGCATGATTTACGAAGAACCTTTGCCACCATTGCCGAAGGCCTTGATCTGCCAGCGTATGCTTTGAAACGGTTGCTGAATCATAAAATGAACAACGATGTGACGGCAGGGTATATCATGAAGGATGTGGAACGGTTAAGAAAGCCGATGCAACGAATTGCGGATTTTTTATTCAAAAACATGCAAAAAGATAATCAGCAATTTGAAAGTGAAAATCTTGAAAGGATTGAGTTGGTTGCAGAATGAATCGGGAGTAGAATGAGCCGATTTTTATTATAGCGTTAAAAATAAAAACCCCTGATTCGTCGTGAGCGAGTTGGCTGGCCAAGGCCGATTATAGAAAATTCTAATCATCAAAGCTTGAAAATATGGAAAAATGAACGAAGGGGAGAAACACGTATTTTATTATGGTTTGAAGAAGCTGAATATTTGGTTGTGCTAGCTGAAAGAAAAGATTACATACTTTTTTGGACAGCTTATCCTGTCACTCAAAATCATTCCAAGAGAAAATTACAAAAAGAATATGAACAATATAAAGAAAAGAACAGGTAAGATAAGGCTGGTTGCGCCTGGTTATTAAGCCAGACGCTACCGGTACTCCTTCTACAACATGGTAGATGAGCTGATTTTATTATAGAACATGTAAATGGTTTGTCAATGTTTAATTTTTTTGCATGTTAGTTTTTTGCAGAGCGGCAACCAGCCAATTTACCGGGGAAGTTACCGAGGAAGTTGAACTTGTGGGGTTGACGATGCAGGGAGAGATGAGTATGTTAATTCTGTCACGATTTAAGCAATAATTCGTGACAAAAGATGACAGCGATTGTCAACCATGTTGATTAAGTATTCGTTTCCCTATCCACATTTGCCCAATAAGGACATTTATCACAAATATTATCTATTGGATAATCAATACCTTCCTCATGCGGGCAGCCATATATCTTATCCTTAAGCAATAGACTTGAAATGTGATTTTGTTTTAAGCACATTAATATTTCTGCAATAATGATTGATTTGGCTCGGATGTCTATTTTTTCTGAATACCATTTAACTAACAATGGTTCATCATGTTCGTGCTGGAAAACCCCCAACACAGCCTTTGTTGCTAGTTTATTCGTTGGTCCATAAAAAGCTAGCGTGGCTAGAGGGTAACCGATAAATCCTTTTTTGGACTTTTTTAAAATGGGTTTTAATTGGTTAAAGTTTTTCATTGATCACCGATTAAAAATATCGAAAATAAATTGTTCAGCGTTGGATAACTTATTGCTGGTCAATAGTTCTTGTAATAATTCATTTTCCCCGTCAATAAATGAGTTATTAATTGCTTTCGAGAAATCCAAAAATTGATAGTTATTATTTTTGAGTTCATCGTAAATGGGTAGCATTTCTACAAGAATGCCTTCACCATCGGTCCAACCAAAGCCTTCTTCAGATCCCAGAGTTATCTCTAGGATAATAGAATCATCAAATTCTATAAAATTAATCACATCTTCAAGCTGATATTTTTTTAATTCTTGGATATTTATATCTAACTTATTAAATTTAAAGGTTAAGTTTATTGTGCCCCAATTAGCAATGTAAAAATATACGTCAAAATGATCCTTAATAATGTCAATGGGATCATAACCAAAATCCGAGTAGTTATAAACATATGAGGCACCATGGGAGGTTAACATAGCTCGACTAGATAGAGAGTTCATTTTTGTTCTGACCTCTTTCGGCATTGGACTACTTATTCTACAAAACTCATGATATTGATATTCACTCATCGATTACATGCCTCACTTTTTTCTTCAGTCAAATAGATTATGATTCATTATTATATAACATTAATTACCATGGTAGATCATTCCTGTATCGGGTACTTCAAAATAACCGGGACATCTGGGACAAACGGGACACTCAAGTAAATCAAGGTTTTAAACTGTCCCACCTCGATAACACTTCTGTGGGACAATTGGGACAAATTCGGATTTTATCATCATAGCATTTTCAGTAAAACATCAATTAGTGACATTTGATAATAATCGATATCATATTGATTATTATGAATTTTTTAATTGACATACCTTAAGCACAAAACTCGTCGTGTCCAAATGCAGCCGTTTACCTAATAAATTCTTCTCTGTGACAATTTCAAAAGCCAATTCAGAATAAAGTTTAGTCACACCATAGGCTGCAATTTTATCCAAACATCGACCAAGACAATCGTCATTCAGGTGCGATGACTCCAATTCAGCCCCAAGTAACTGAGAAACAGGCTTATCTTTGAAAAAATGACTAGTCATGTACAATCGACTGTTCATAAAGCCCAATCCATTTAAAATCATTGCCGCGACTCGACGGCCATGGCTCACCAATCCACCTTTTTTTTCATCTAATCCCAGTCTTGCATCAATCCGTTCGATAAGCCCTAATTCCTTAATTGTTGCCGAAATAACGCCTAAATGACCTAATTGCTCTGAACTTACACTATCTCTAGTCAACATCCTTTTCTCTAATAAATAGTTTTTATTAGCTATAAGATACTGCATTCCTATTGAGTTTGCTTTACTCTTTTCAACATTTAATGAGATCCATTGAACGCGGAGTTTAATTCAAATTTTGTCTTTTTCATGCTGCGAAATGTAGGGTAAATCACTACAAGTGGCGTATTATGGCTAACAATGTCGTACCCAAATACGCAAATCTCCGGCAAGCTGTTTTTGGCTTGCAGGAGATTATATTTCAAAGTTATATGTCTTTTCTATGGTTTTCATCTTACTCAACTCTAAGTTGCGTACCCCATTATTTGTGTATATAATTAAAATGTCTATTTAAGACTTTTTGGATATATAATGAATTTTTCTGATTATATAAAACATATTCGAGCGAGCGGGCATTATGCGTTTACTACCCAGGAAGCGTTGTCTTATTTAGGCATCTCCAGAAATGCGTTTAATTGTGGAATGTATAAACTAAAAAAAAAGGGGGAGATAGTCAGTCCCGCTAAAAATCTGTACGTCATCATTCCACCGGAATATCAATTTATGGGATGCATTCCTGCTGAAGAGCTGGTGCCTATTCTGATGAAGCATTGGAATATATCGTATTATGTTTGTTTGCTTTCTGCTGCACAGTATCATGGCGCGTCTCATCAGAAGCCACAGATTTTTCAGGTGATGATAAATAAACAAATTAAAATGCTTCATTGTGGTAAATTGCGCATCGATTTTGTTTATAAAAAATCCCTGACAAATTTACCAACACAAGCCTTTACGGTAAAAACAGGCTATCTGACAACGTCGACTCCTGAATTAACAGCGATGGACTTAATGAATTACCCCCGTCATGTTGGTGGTTTAAATCATATTGCTACGGTGTTAAGCGAGCTTATTGAAAAAATTGACCCGGAATCATTAATTAAATTAGTTAATGATTCAGCTGAAAAGGCTTGGGCTCAACGACTCGGGTATATTCTGGAGCACATCGAGACGATGGATGAAGAGAAACAACAAGATGTAGCCAATCTGTTACATCATGCCTTGGAAAAATCATTTAATCCTGTTCCCTTGGCACCAGAGTTATCTGGAAAGGGCCAGCCAAGAGATCATCGATGGATGATCATTGAAAATACAACTGTTGAGAGTGATTTATGATTCCCAGTCTTTATATTGAACAGTGGCGAGCATTTGCGCCTTGGAAATTTTTACCTATGGTGGAGCAGGATTTGATTATAAGCAGGGCACTGGTTGACATGTTTAATCATGCTGAAGTGCAGCGCTCACTGGTTTTTCGTGGCGGGACTGCATTGAATAAATTGTATATAAATCCACCGGCGCGGTATTCGGAAGATATTGACTTGGTGCAAATTAACGCTGAGCCTATCGGTAAAACATTGGATGCCATTCGTGAAGTTTTGGATAAATGGATGGGTGAGCCGCAACGCAAATTGACAGAAAGAAGCGCCAAACTCGTTTATCGGTATACAGCGGTTGATAATACGCCAGCCAAATTAAAAATTGAAATAAATACGACAGAGCACTTTAATGTCAGACCTGTCATGACTAAATTACATCGTGTGGATTCGGAATGGTTTCAAGGATCGGCGCAGGTAATGACATACCATCTGGATGAGCTGATGGGAACTAAATTACGAGCACTATTTCAACGAAGGAAGGGCAGGGATCTTTTTGATCTTTGGTATGTCCTGGATAAAAACTTGGTAGATGTTGAGGGTGTAATTTCAATTTTTGAGCATTATTGTCAACATAATAATGAATTGATTTCACGTGCCATGTTTGAGCAAAATTTATTTCATAAAAAGCAGCATATTGATTTTATGTCGGATATGGAGCCATTACTTACTGAGGAAGTGCAGTGGAATTTTGAAACTGCCATGTTGCTTGTTGAGCAAGAAATAATATCAAAAATTCCAGGAGCGGGTTGGCGTTAATTTGAGTGGTTATGAGCACACAAGCCCACCGACAGTAATAAAAAAAAGCCCCCAAACGGGGCTTTAGTAGTTAGAAAAAACATGGGTCTGTCCATCAGCTTCAACCGAAAAATAATCACACATAAATAAATCACGCGCAAAAGCGTCGTAATCGAAATAGCAGATCAAATTGTCTGGTATAGCATTGCTATGGCAATCATCAAAAATATCCTCGGCGAAGTCAACTTCAGAATTGTAAGATCCGTGATAACGATCATCCAGCAGTGTTTCTGCTTCTTCGACTGAGTATTCACCCACAAGAACGCCACCTAACTCACCATACCTAGCCATGAACTCGGCGAGACTGACTACACTGTCAATGTCTTCATACTCACTGAGTGACTTGTCACCAAATCCTTCATAGGCGTGTATTGCCCACTCGTCAGAATGATCTATCGGACTGGCCGCGAGCATTTTTTGAATGTCGTCGCGAATATCGTCCGAAGACTGATCTGCGGGAATCCATTCACCGTGCAAGTAACCACTGTTATAGGCAGCAAGGCACGCCACATATATTCTTGGTGTATCCATTTTTTTCTCCTTAAAAAAGGAGAGCAAACAACCCCGATGGGAGGCTTGCTCCCGTTTGGGGTTGTTGTTTAGATCACTGCATACAGTGCATGGATCCGTTGGCGCTGTTTCTCATGAATTGCATCACGCAGCAGTTTGAAACTTTGTTCGGCTTGGTCAAGGTCCACAAGGGATAGTTCATTTTTTATTGAATGAAGATCATTGATGCAGCGTGCAAAATCAAATAGAACGTGATCGATTTTTGAGATAACAGAGGTGGCTTGTTGCATGGTATATCTTCGGTAAAATAGAGAAATACCAAACCCCAACCGGGAAAAGTATTTCCCTGATGGGTTAAACAGCAGAACTAGAGGCTGTCTAGTGAGTGAAGCGAATTAATGCTGAAAGATAGGCGGCTAACGATAAACCAACCGTTACCACTGTACCTGCCAGCCAACGACGTGAAGCCAATAATTCACTGCGGTTGTCTCGAAGCTGCGAATCATGATATTTGGAAATATCTTTCATCCGAGCATCGAATTCCCTGCGTTGTTCCTCAAGCTTTAAATCTTGCTTGGCAAACACTTTTTCCACCACTTCACTTAACATGGTATTTACCTCATGCTGACTATGAATGTTAAAGATTTCAATCTCGGTAAGCGTTGACATCAAACCGTCCGCTTCATAAGATTTGACCCCTTTACCTTTTTGTGTTCTTTGTAAAACTCAGCATTCCACCAATGTTTTTTTACTTCTTTTTTTACAAACTGATTAAAATCGTCGGTTCTATAAAAATCATATTTACATTGAATATCAATGGATCTCGCATGGATACTTATGCTTATCATTAGACATAGGGCTATTAATATTTTTCTCATAAAGTTCCGCTTAATAGTTCAGGCTCTTCGTATATTTTTATACGACGTTGTTCACAATGAATACTACTCACCATCCCATCAGTTCCAATAGGCTCAATGCTATGTTCAGTCAAAGTGCGAGTTAAATCTTGAATGATGTTCTCTTTGTTCATAACAAAATTCGAAGCAAAGCAACGCCAGAATTTCCAGCCAGCACGCGCTAAAATTCGTTGTCGATTCATATCTGCTTCCCAGCGAGATTCATCGTGATATTGGTCTCCATCGCACTCAATGGCTAGGCGAGCATCATTATGACCCTCAACAACCATATCAAGTCTGAAGGTTCCAACTTTGACTTGTGGAATAACTCGGTAGCCATGATCTGTCAGTAGATCATAAACTTCACTTTCAAAACCAGACTCACAAAGATCACGGAGGTTTTTTACAGCAACTTCATCTTGCGCAAAGGGTGATGCAAAATGTTCGATCAATTGTCGGCGCAGAGTATCGGCCATACTCAAGTCATCAATTTCAATGCTTCTTACTAAGTACATTCTGTCCCGTGCCCGTGATGCAGCCACGTTAAATCGCTGGGCGTATGTATCTCGTGAGTTGGCTTTGCAATTATCTTTGGTCACGACCATGGATAAAAACATAATATCTCGTTCCTTGCCTTGGAAGGTGAGAGCATCGCCACAAGTAATCTTGTGTCTTGTTATGACATCGGGGCTGATTTCCTGCTGAAGCATTTCCCATATTTTGCGTGACTGTTCATTACCAAGGAGAGAAACAACACCGATGGTTCTATGGACCATCGATGGTTCGTCACAAATTTTTATAATTTCATCAACAATAAAACGCGCTTCACCCATATTTTCTTTTTGGTTTCGGTAACCGTCTTCGACAATAACATCTATCAGTGGTGGATCTAGGCGCTCGGATTTTGTTGGTAAACGTAGCGGCTTTAATTCATGATTATAAAACTCACGTTTGGAATACTCGATAATTGGAGCCACACTGCGGAAATGCTCCCTAAGCATGATTTGCGAATCCGCATATACAATTTTACATAAGTCATAGATGGATCGTTCTGGTGTCATTGCCTGCGCATACAGTTCAACCTGATTAGAAAGAAAACGATCCCTTAAGTTATCAATCTTGCTCTGATCTAATCCTACTGCATCAGGTGAGACCTGTTTATCATCACCAACCACCAGCAATTTTTTAGCTCTTAGAATGGCGGGGAGGGCGCTCAGGTCAGATTGTGAGGCTTCATCGATGATAACCAGATCAAAACATCCAAAGTCTGGCGGTAAAGACTCTGAAATTCGATAATGGGGCATGATCCAGCATGGTATCGCTTTATTTGTGCGTGCAGATGCATTTTTTGCATCCCGTCTATAACGCAACGCTCGTTTACCAGTTCCTTTGCCTATTTTTGCTATTGCAGATTGAAATGCTTGTAATGCTGCCTTTATATCCGGCGTTGCATTATTAGCAAGGTTTAGCCACGTACGGTTTGCTATAACATCTTGGTAAGTTTTTGCCAGAAGTTTTTCGACTTCTGTGCGTTGCAATGCTAATTTTTTAAACTCATCATATTGGCCGGCAGCTTGTAAATGGTTCGCTAACCGGCGTACTCGCCAGATTTGTTGCCAGTTATCTGGCAGTAGGTAGTCTGTGGTGCCATCCAAAGGGACGCTTTTTAATTGTTGTGCCCAGACAACGCCACCTGATTCAGTGATAAGGCTGGTTATCTGATCGATATCATCTAAATGTTTTTTCAGACTGTGTACGCGTTTTAATTCGTCAGATAGATTTGACCATCGAGTTTGTATCTCAGTTTCGGTTAACAATGAATTACCAATGTCGTCGTTAACGAATTGCTTTAATAATGTGGTGATTTTTCCATTGAATGGCGCCAGCTTATTCGATATTCCATCCTTTTTTGATCCGGCAACTGCTGAATTGTAGAGATCTATATTGGTATTTAGGCAGTTTTTTAGCTGAATCAAGTCAGCGGTGGGATCCACTATTTGATGATTATCAAATATTTGTTTTCCATGTTCTGAAATCAAACATTCTAATTCAAGTAGCCTCTTTATCAGGCAATAAATTTCAATTTCTTCCTTAATTTTCTTAACAGAGCCAATATCAATCTCGAAAGCTGAAAAAAGTGAAAATTCAGAATGGATGTTATTCCATTTTAAAATAAGAACGTTAACTCGGGTGCTGATTAAAAAATAACGATGAACGTGTTCCCACTCATCTGGTGATCGAGGTGTTTTACTCAAAATTGATATTTGTTCAATTTTTTTAATTAACGGTCTTTTCATTAATGCACCGCTAATGCCAAACGGGGATTTACCCTTCATTTTATTAGCAATCGCCTGTGTGGTGCCATCATTCACTTGAAGATCATTAGGCAAAGATACCGGGCGTTCTAAAAATATGGCTCTTTCAGCATTGATACTATTTAGCTCATTGGAAAGGTTATCTATCAATTTAGTCACTTGACTGCTGTCATTACCTTCTAAAAATAATTTTAATGCACCAGACCATGGTTTATTAGCGGCTTTGACTTTATTATCGATGGCATGTATTTCATCAATATAACCCAGCAACTCCTGAATCATATGGATCTTTTCAGATGGTTTGCTTATTTGTACAATATTGTTTTTTTCAATAAATTCTTTTGAGATCTGTTTCTTTACTAACGCCTGATGGGTATCCAGAATGTCGTCTTGTAATCGAATAAGATTAATGTCAGGAATTTTTTTATTCAGATAATCAAGGTCAATCCCAAGATTGCGCCGTGCTTCTCTTAAATGGACAATATCCGTATTATCAAACTGCGGATTATTTTCAATGGGGATGGAAATTTTATCTTCAAGCCACTCAAACTGACCAATTGACTGCCTGACTTCTTTTGCCGCATCACCGGGAAGAATTAAATGACCATCAAGATCAATTGGTTCAATGTTCTTCTTCGCCCAATCATTTATAGAGCGATCAGTCCGAGCCAATTTACCATGAAGCTGGTCAATAAATTGTTCAGCGCGCTTAATTTCCTGTTCCAATGTACTGCGATTAATAATTTGTAGCTCTTGTGCAATTTTAGAAACTGCAAATTCAAATTGCTTCATCCCATCCTGCTCGTTAGTCAGCAGCGCAATTGCGAGAGGTTGAATGGATTGAGGGAGCTTTTCTTTTAATACGGATAGGGCGGGCTCTTTCATTGAGGTTACAAGAACACGTTTCCCATTTGCCATATAGTGAGCAATAATATTGGCAATTGTATGTGTTTTTCCTGTGTCTGGTGGCCCTTGAACAACGACGCCGCTTGTACATTCCAGCCTTTGTACGATGCTTACCTGCTCTTCATTAAAGGGAAGAGGGAAGTATAGCTCAGTAACATCGCCAATGCGTTCTGCTCCGGAATAACCTATATTTGATAGACCACGGAAATTAGGTAGTAATAATTCACGATGTTCTGACAATGGATCTGTAACAATATCGCTAATAACGCCGGATATTTCACACTCTTTATCACAGGTGAGTTTCTTTTTGAAATTTTCTAAATCTTGGATAAAAAGGCTTTTGCTGCGTGGTCTTGCAAATAATACCCATGTGTCTGTGACTTTGAGCTCTTCACCTGCTTCCGGTAACGCACGGTCGTCTGTTTTGATCTGATTCGGCCAGTAGATTCCTTTGGAGTCAAGATGTGTGGAGGCAAGTTGTAATTGTGATTCGTAGGAAATCCGTTCAAATGGCGAAAAAATTTCTGTCTGTTTTGATATTAAATCAGTATAGGATTTTTCTAAATCAGCGACCCCTAAATTATCAACTGACATATAAACCTCTAACTCAAACTGCGCTTCAACTGTTTGGCGTGGTCTAATTTCCAGTGTCATATTTTTTTCATTTAAGGAAATTTCAACTGACTGAGTTATCAATGGGTATTTAATATTGAATTCAGTTGTTTTCCATAGCCCAATACCCATACCAAAAACCAATTCAATTTGGGTGTCATTTATTGAGCCTTCCAGCTGTTGTTTTAGGGTGAACAGATCAGAATATAATTTTATGCACCGTCTACGAATTTTTTCATCAGTAGCCCATGGTCGCCATTGCTCTTTGACATAGGCTTGGAAAAGAACATTGATCTGCTCACATGATTCATATTCTGTTAATAGTATAAGAGGATTGTCTGGTGGTGTGTTTTCATCGAGGTGTGTGGTCTTGCTTTGTAATTTATCAGGTTCTATCGCATTTTTTAACGCTGGCTCAATTTCTGGCTTATTTGAAAGATCCAACCAAAGGTCTAATTGATTATCTTGAGGCTTTGGTGGTGTTGTCTCAAGAAACCGTTCAATTGATATCCAAATTTCTTCCTGATCTGTAGACGGGTTAATACAGACACCGGGCAATGAAAGTATGTCGTGCTCATATCTGTGAAATATTTTATAGTTGCCAAGATCTTTGGTTGGATTTAGTTTTAAGCGAGCGGATTGCTGAGCAAATTCTATGAGTGATAAAATACGTTCATTCTGCATGTTAATATGTCTCAGATGGTTTTGAATTGGCAAATATGCTTGAGTTTATATTTGATATATCCGAGTTTATTTCGGATAACGTTAATTCAATATTTGATATTTTTGACAATTTTGATTCAATATCAGATGCATTTGATCGGATTTCATGAATAACCATGAGTATGGTTACTATTTTCTTATCAAGCTCTTCTAATTTTGTGTTCGTATCGGATGTCTTAGTGTGTATTTCGTTCAAAAACGCCATTAGCACAGAGAATATTGCAATTAGATTTGAAATTACACTGTTGCCAAATATTATTTTTGCACAAATGTAGATGATAAAATAACTTACACAATATAAAAAACATCGTATCACTTTTTGGGTTTCCTAAATAAAATGTCGGCTTTTGCCGTGAACTAAATTAATATGAGCATGCTTGATGACAGTAAGCGTAGGCATATCCTTTGTTAGTGCAGTTATTCTGGCAATTATAATCCGTGCTGGAGGAGGAGGTATTATCGTATGAACATTTTGATTGGCAATATTGGTACATTGATCCACTGGAAGTGCAGTCACTAACACATTTATAATCTGTTGATTGTGATGCGGCTACCGTGCTAATTAATACTATAACAGTTGCTAATAAAAGTTTAGATAGATTGTACACTTTAAATCCTTAGTTAAGTTTGAGCTCACTCCTTATTTATTATTATTGTTTGCAAGCTGATCAATTGTTGTTAATACACGCGGTGTATTATATGCTCACTATGGCAGCAGCAGAGCAATTGTACATGAAATGGCATAAGAGTTCAATTTTTCGTTGCAACACGCACCAGTCTTTCAAGTGGATATAGCGTGGGTTGTGATTAATCTGATTTACTATGTCGGCGCTTTCATAATATCTTCCGTGCCGATAAGCGCATGAGACGGTGTTCGATTTAGGGAGTTAATATTCGCATTTAAAGCTTTTTGAAACCTCGAATTTTGGTATAAGTGGTTTCCTGCGTAGCTTATTCATCAATTCCCAATAGCAGTCCCGGGCATAGACTGATTTTATTGAAGCAGGAACTTTGTATTCATATTTTGGCCAGTTACCAATTAATTCATGGTAGCTTTTATTGAACTCGGGTTGTAAATATTTGCGGATGGCTAGGCGAATGTTATTTAGAAATTCGCATATCTGGCTGGATTGGTAAATCAATATGTCCTCATGAAACCTTTCATAAAAATCAGATAGTGCGAGGTAAATATGCTCGTTATTAATTGTTATGCCAGATTCCTCCATGATTTTCTGTAACTGGCTTGCCATCCCACTTGATCGTAAATCATTATGTTTGGATATGTTTCCGCAGATTTTGATCGCATCAAATCTTGAAATAGATAGCTTTGCTTTTAAATTAATAGAAGGCATCCAATTGTCAATCTCAATTTTTTCTTCAAGCCATGCAATAAACCTATCAATTGACGTATGTAGTTCTTTTTCAGAGTCTGTCACAGAGAACTGTGGATTTGCGCATATTTTCGCAATTCCACGAAGAAAACTCGTTTGTTTTATGGGGCTGTTTTTATCTGTCATAGAAAGAAAGTCAACTAGATGAATAAAAAATAAATTTCTTTGAGGGTTATCATGGAACATGATGTTACAATTTGGACTCTTTCCTTGAATATCAAATAATGATAAATTCACCATGTTATCAATATGATCATAACTATTTTTTAATAATATGACTTCATTTTCAACCATAATGCACCTTCAGTAATGGTGTTGATTTTTAACTTATTTGGTTCGTAAAAATAACATAACGTGATTGGGTGGACAATGTATTTTTTGTTCAGTCAGCGATTCCCGCTTAAGTTGTATGCCAGCTTAAAAAACACGGATTTGTTTTAAATTTAATCAAACAAGATTTTGGCATCAGTAAACCTCCATTTCAAACCAAAGCATATTGAGCGCTTTTTTATCAAAAGAACACTTGCAAGCAATAAAACTCCAAAACGGGCTATTTTTTATCCGTTCAATGTTAAGCAATTATCCACCCACTTCCAATCGGTGGTGGCCTACACATTGGGTCACCAATAAAATTATACATTTGATGCCAGGAGTCAAAAACGCCAAATCCAATCAATGTTCTTATTCTTTCAAATAATGTAGATAATCGCCCCACATGCTTTCGTGCTTTTTGATAGACTTGACAGCACAATTGCTGTACTTGGTCGATTAAAAAAGCAAGCATCATGAGCATAGTCATGACCGAACATAAGTTTTTGTAGCCATGACCATAATTGTGCTGAAAATTGTAACCTTGATTTTTGAGTGTATTGAAGGTTTCATTCTCGATTTTCCATCGAGCGCGGCCAGCGCGCATGACTTCATAGACATTGCCTGATGTTAGAGACAGCTTGGTGACCCAACTAAAATGCTGCTTGCGGCCATCTTTTTTAATTTCCCAATATTCCAGAACATTCACACGATAATCGTGATTGGCATCATTTAACGGAACATCGGTGTAAGCGTGAAATTCATGTCGAGTACCTACATCATCCGTATATTGATGCACCATAGGTTTTAAATCTTTAATCCAGTCAAAGAGATATTTGTGGTCGCCGGGTTTAACACCAATGACATACTGCATATTTAACGAGTCAAGCAGCGATAAATGCGGGA
>JABDAB010000025.1 GCA_013289415.1 Gammaproteobacteria bacterium | reverse complement strand
ATTGTCAAATTGTTGAAGACGCAAGCATAAAACAAGGGTAGCAGCGCGAGCAAGACACCACTCTAGTTTTAATCGAACCATCTTGAGTTAGATAGTATCAAAAATAGCATTTTTCAATCAAATCATTTCGCGACAGCGACTAGTTGTCCACAGTTTCTGTGGATAACTGTGTGTGAAAGCTGGAGTAAGTTGGTTTGTCGTGCGATGGCAACGAGAACGGAACGTTAAAAAATGGTATGTGCTTATATTATACTATGCGCGGTATTGCACGAGGATCAGACCAAACCACATTAATAGTCCATATAAACTGTTGGTGGAGAATGCGCGTAGGCACAGATCTGTTTTTCGGGTGCGGATTAAGCGTTGTTGATATGCCAATATCCCCGCGGCTACGGACCACGCGGCGTAGAACCATAATGAGTAGTTCTGGGTTAACGCCAGTACAATCCATAAACCATGAAAGAAAATTTGCAATAATAAAATAATCTGGTAATCGTGATGAGCAAATAAAATCGCTGTGGATTTTACACCAATCCGTAAATCATCCTCGCGGTCAGCCATGGCATACATCGTGTCGTAAGCGACTATCCATGTAAAATTAAGCACAAATAACACCAGCATGGTTATATCAGGCATCACGCCTGATGCGACATAAGCCATGGGAATTCCCATTGAAAAGGCGAGACCCAAGATCAGTTGAGGAGCCTGAAAAAAGCGTTTGCAAAAAGGGTATAAAATGGTTATGAACAGCGCAAACAATGCGTAATAAAAACACGAGGCTGGTAATTGTATTAGGATACATAAGGCACCAAACAATAATATAAACAAGAGTACCAGAGCCTCAAACAAACTGATTTCGCCACTCGTCAAGGGGCGGGTTTGTGTTCGAGTTACGTGTATGTCGATATGGCGATCAGCAATGTCGTTTACAACACAACCTGCTGCTCGCATAAAAATGGTGCCTAATAGAAAATAACTAGTGAGATAAAAATTTGGCGTCCCATGATTGGCAACCCATAGGGCCCACGCCGTCGGAAACCAGAGCAATGCGATCCCTGCGGGTTTGTGAAAACGCATTAATCGGAAATAAGCACGGATTTTCAAGACAGAAACCTCAAT
Source organism: Gammaproteobacteria bacterium (assembly GCA_013289415.1). Classification (GTDB taxonomy): domain Bacteria; phylum Pseudomonadota; class Gammaproteobacteria; order Legionellales; family Legionellaceae; genus DDPF01. The sequence goes on along the minus strand of JABDAB010000025.1, from coordinate 23,544 downwards.
AATCCTGGCAGTAGAATTTCGACTAGAAAAAAAGAATCACGGCCGTTAACCACAAACTCAGATAAACGCATCCACAGCTCTGCGGCTCCCTGATGCATCGACTCATTCAACCAGTTGTATTCCGGAGACGATGGCGAAATCATGTAATGTGTCAATGAAGCTCGTTGAATTTCCGTGCCATTAAAAATCAAATGTCCCAGCGATTCGGTTTTCAGGCGATTAAACAAGGCTGTATTTGCCTGGAACGTTGCGTCAGGTAAAATAGTACGTGCATACCAGCAAGGAGAATCAAAAGCCCACATAAGAATTTCGCGATGCATGACCGATGTAGTATTCAGCTTTAATACAATCAGATCCCATGCGTCAGGTGACTCCCATCGTTGATCCAAAACATCCAAACGCGCATCACCTGCGGTGTCGTTCAGTTTTTTCGTTAAGGATTTTTCATAGACGAGCCAAGGTAGTATTTTGGGATCACTTATCACAATGACCCGCCTGCTTCTGCTTTTGCAAGTGTTTGTCCACTTAGCTCTTTTGTCTTGCCAACGACATAGTTTTCGGCGCCGGCAGGCTCATTGTTTACAGCCTTAAAGAACGATTGATTCCCAATTGTTGCATGTGCTCGCGCCTTTACCGCAGGAATATTTTGAAGAAAATGTATCTCTTCTTGTAATGCCGGATCATGGCGATGAATCATGTTTTTCAGTATGTAAAAAACAAGCGTTATCTCTTCTGTATCAGTAATATCAAATACCGCATTAGGATTGTTTAGTTCAACTTTAGCACTCATAGCATGGAGGGAAGTTAATTTGGCGTGAATAAATGGTAGAATAATGTTATTGTTATATTTTTGCTCATAATGTTCGGCGTAGGCAAATACTGTATGAAAAGATAAAAGATAGTGGAGCGCCGTTAGATGGCTCAATTTAGCTGTATCACGAAAGGGTTCAAAGTCATTTGCTTCAATCATATTCAGTTTTCTATCAGGTGCGAGTCTTATCAGCTCTTGAAGCACTAATAGATGACCATTTTCAGCTACCATGCGAAACAGCATGTAGTTATTTTTTGCAATGATATTTATTAATTGATCAGGCGTAAGTATTCTCAGCATTTGTAGCCACAACATCTGCATTACTGGTAGATGACCATATCTGGCAGATAAGAGAAATGCTTCATATTCCATTGATTCAATCATTTCTTGTGCTTTGTCGGGTGCAAACTCCAACAACTCTTGCAGCACTAATAAATGGCCATTAGCCGCTGCAAAGCGAAATGCAGAATAATTCTCTGCTGCAATCATATCCATTAGTTTATCGGGCGCAAGCTTTATTATCTCTCGCATCACTGACATATTGCCATGCGCAGCCGCCATGATAAAAGCGCTAACCATGCATTCTGTGTCTACTGGAAGAACAGATGCAGCAATCTGTTGAAACAAACTTAAACTTCCTAATACAGCCCCTAAAACAAATAAGCTATTGTTTGAAATACCTATTTTGTTGTATATATGAATGAGGATCTCGTTACTCAACGTATTATGACTTAGTGTGATGACATAGCAAATACGCATTTTCTGTAAACTATCAAGTGTCGCAATATCAGTTAAGTTATTTAATAACTCATCATAAGAGCATGTCATAAACATAATCTCGTACTTGGATAAATCGTAATAGAAAATCGTCCGCCACATTGACTCAGGTATCAGTCTCGCTTGTGGATGATTTAGTCTTTTTGCTTCTGAAACATAAACCATAATTTTTCCCCAGCTTGTTAATGTTTCTTTATCCAGCAAGTAATTTGACAAATATCAAATGTTTTTCAGGGCATTGTACTGAGTCAGAAGATTCAGGGCAAGATCATCGTGCGCTACGATAAGACGGGTGGCACCTACATCAACTGCCGCAGCAATGTATTAATTTCATGGATTCGTTCTTCATTGCCAGTACTATCCAATACAAACTTCAACTTGGTAGGGCCTTCTAACTGATAGCGTTTGCTATGCAGTTGAATGAGCGTAATCAGTGCGCCGGCGTTGATATTGGGTTGAGCTCCAAACTCGATTTTTCCACTTTGTGTTGAAGCCTGGATACGATTGATACCCAATTTGGTCGCTAAAAACTTTAATTCAGTAATCAGAAACAATTGTTTAACCGGTTGTGGTAATAAACCAAATCGATCAATCAGTTCAATTTGCAAATCGCGCAATTGTTGAGAATCACGGGCGTTGGAGATGCGTTTGTACATGATCAGACGCATGTGGGTGTCGCCTATATAATCTTCCGGAATTATGGCGCTTATTTGTAAGTTGATTTCTGGTCCCTGATTCATTGGGGCAGATAACTCCGGAGTTTTGCCGGCTTTTAAATCGCTGACGGCGCGATCCAGCATCTCCATAAATAGGTTAAAACCAATGGCGTGCATGTTGCCGCTTTGGCCTTCACCCAGTAACTCACCCGCACCGCGAATTTCCAGATCATGCGTTGCAAGGGTAAAGCCTGCGCCCAATTCTTCTAAAGATACAACGGCTTCCAAGCGCTTCACAGCATCCTGGGTGAGTGTTTTTTCATTGGGTGTGAGTAAATACGCATAGGCTTGATGATGTGATCGACCAACACGACCGCGTAACTGGTGTAATTGTGCCAGACCAAACTTGTCCGCTCTGTCGATAATAATGGTGTTGGCAGTGGGGATATCAATGCCGGTTTCAATGATTGTTGTGCAGACCAGTACGTTAAATCGGTGATGGTAGAAATCCGACATGATGCGTTCCAGCTCTCGTTCACGCATTTGGCCATGAGCGCTACTGATCTTTGCTTCAGGCACCAGCGTTTGCAAGTCCTGGCAGATACGTTCAATAGTTTGCACATTGTTATGCAGGAAAAACACTTGCCCACCACGTAGAATTTCACGCAGGATGGCTTCACGCAGGGTAGGGTCGTTGCGTTCCTGCCAGAATGTTTTAATCGCCAAACGTTTGGCGGGTGGGGTGGCAATCAACGATATATCTCGAATGCCAGCCATTGCCATGTTCAATGTTCGTGGAATAGGGGTGGCGGTCATACAAAGGATATCAACGTGAGTACGTAGTGATTTGATATGCTCTTTTTGCTTAACTCCAAATCGGTGCTCTTCATCAATGATCAATAAGCCTAAATTACGGAAATTGATGTCTTTTTGAAATAACTTGTGTGTACCAATGATGATGTCAGTCCGGCCATCTTGCAAGGTTTGAATCACGTCGGTTGATTCTTTCGCACTTCGAAAACGCGATAACAGGTCAATATTGATTGGAAAATCTGCGAATCGATCGCGGAATGATTCAAAATGTTGACCGGCAAGCAGGGTGGTAGGCACCAAGACACAAACTTGTTTACCATTTTGTACGGCAATAAACGCTGCACGCATGGCAACTTCGGTTTTACCAAATCCCACATCACCACAAATTAACCTGTCCATGGGGCGAGGCGATTTCATGTCCTGAATGATTTGGTTAATGGCTTGCAACTGATCTGTGGTTTCAGTAAACGGAAACCCGCTGGCAAAACGCTGATAATCAACCGCATTAAATTCATAAACATGGCCTGGTTTGGCTTCACGTTTTGCATAAATTTCCAAGAGCTCAATGGCAACGTCGTGAATTTTTTCGGCTGCTTTCTTTTTTTCTTTTTGCCACTGATCACTGCCTAATCGATGCAATGGTGCGTGATCACTGTCAGCACCTGTGTAACGACTGATGGCATTCAACGCGGTAACCGGCACGTAAATTTTGTCGTCACCGGCATAAGTCAAGATTAAAAACTCATTGAGACTGCCGTCGTTTTCAAATGTTTGCAGTCCCTGATAGCGACCCACGCCAAATTGCAAATGCACGACTGGGGCGCCAATACGTAATTCTGCCAAATCACGTATAATCAGATCAGGATCAACGGTTTTTTGATTGCTGCGACGCTGGGGCGTGCTTGATTCACCAAACAGTTGTGATTCAACGATGATTGACAGTGCACCATCCAGCAATTCCGCACCATAGATAATAGGGCCTGTGGTGATATTGATGCGAGCTGAATCCTGAACAAAAGCCTGCCAAGAGGGCTGTATTTTCGGGCTAACGTGGGTTTGTTTGAGTAAATCCAGTAATACTTCACGACGACCGGCACTCTCTACAACCAATAAATAGCGGCGCGATGTATCAGTCATCCACTCACAAAGACGATGCAAAGGTTGTGACGCTTGACGTTCAATCGGCAATGCTGGCGGTTTATCGATGTTAAAATTAAAGGCGTTCTTCTTTTCAGTTGTATTATGATAAACCCGCAATTGTTTGTATTCATTCGCACAAGTCAAGAGTTCGGTCGGGGTTAAAAAACAGGTGTCGGGCGAGAGCAAAGGGCGGGTGATATCATATTGTCGTTGTTCATAGCGAGTATTGAGTTCACGCCAGAATTGTTCTGCAACGTCCTGAGTTGATTCAATCAGGCAAACCGTTGCACTGGCGGGTAAAAAATCAAAAAAAGTGCCTGCCTTCTCAAAAAACAGTGGCAGATAATATTCAAGCCCACCAAAAAATTTTCCATCAGACACGGCTTCATATATTGGACATTGGCCTGGGTTGCCGGTAAATTTTTCTCTGAATGCACGACGAAATAAAGCAATTCCCTGTTCATCCATTGAATATTCACGCGCAGGTAGTATCTGAATTTTATTGATTTTTTCAATGGTACGCTGCGTTTCCGGATCAAACAGTCGCAAACTGTCTACTTCCGTATCAAATAACTCAATCCGAAAGGGTAATTCACTGCCCATGGGATAGAGATCTATAATTGCTCCGCGAACCGCAAATTCACCATGTTCAAGCACTTTGCTAACACAGTGATAACCTGCCTGTTCAAGCCGTCTCCTGAATTGATCCACTTCTAGCGTTTGTCCATCCTGTAGCACCAGCCCATACTGGTTCAAAAATTCTGGCGGGCATATACGATGCATTAACGTGCTCGCCGCACTGATGACAATCGCGTTAGTCGTTTGTTGCAGGCGGCTTAATGTATATAGCCGTTCGGAAACCAGATCCTGATGAGGTGAAAATTGGTCATAGGGCAGGGTTTCCCAATCAGGAAATAGCAATATTTCAGGGCTATTTTCATCGGCTAGGAAAAACCGCAGTTCATCTAGCAACTGGCTGGCTGTCAGGTTATCAGGGGCAACCAATAATTTTACACCTGGCGTATGTTGACAGTACTCAGCTAAAACTAACGGCAAACTGCTGCCATAGAGCTGCCCCCAAGTTTGTTTGGCAGTAATGGCTTGAGGGAGAAGAATGGGTTTTGACATGGCCTGATATCACGTGTTTTTTTTAGGTTCGTAGTATACTGCTGGAGTTTGGACAAAGCCATATGCAAAAACACGCATGTCACGGCTGTCGCATTATCCTAGAAAAAGCAGTTGAATCTACTCCGATGGCCTACTGCACTGATTCATCAAGACTTTTCGATGATTTTTTACTTCACCGTATGGGTGATACGGTTTCAGCAAAAAATCATCGAAAAGTCTTGATGAATCAGCACATTAGACCATCTCGCTACGATTCAACTGCTTTTTCTAGGATTATAATTTGATCAATCTGCTGTAGGGTGGGCCTTGGCCCAACAATCAACAATATGGTTAGGGGCTCCAGGGCTACCGCACGTGTGCTTAAATATCAAGCAACAGTAAATCAATTGGTTGTTGCGTGGTATTTAAGCACACGTGCGGTAGCCCTGTTAGGGGCTCAGGTCAACTACTTTTTCCAGGATAAAAGTGTTAGAATAATAACGATTTGCTTCCAAATCCAAATAAGGCAACATGATAGAAACCATGATAGAAAAACAGTTCCTACTAATTGATGACGATGTCCCAAAAACATTTCCTCATGCATTAACAGACATAGTAGTCTCCCGATCGCTCGGCGGTGGTACTCGTAGCACGTTTAAAGTTGAAAATACACTCGATGGGCAAAGCTATGCTTTGAAGTTTGGAACCTGTGAAACACAACTGAAAATCGAAATCCTCCTCAATGTACTCTATAAGCGTTTGGGTGTGCCCGTTATCACCGTACAAGCCTATACTGCACCAGAAGCACTCACCCAAAATCTGGGTTTTACGAATCATATGGGTACGGTTCAATTGTCTGAATGGCTTGAGTCTCATCCTGCTCAAGACACACAAATCATGATTGCTCAAGCACGACGTGACTTTATTGTGCATGCATTCGTAGGGAATATTGATATTGCTAAAGCAGATAATTTTATTATTACACCAGATAATCAGGCCTTGCTGGTGGATTCTGGTGCAAATTTCATCTACAGGGCACTTGGCGAATTACGCTACGATGTGTCTTCTGAAATCGGTGAAATTGACTCCATGCGTCATCCGAATATCAATGCTTCTGGCGCAACATGGTTTGCTGATCTCAATGAAGAAGACATTAAAGATCAAGCAAACGCACTATTAGACAAGCGCGATATTATTGAGGAAACCATTTGGAGTCTCAGCGCACAACTTCAGCTGCCTCCCTCCACTCAACACTTATTGCTCACTGGTTTTTCTCATCGATTCGATAGTCTTGCACAACGCTATGACATCGCTCCGCAACGTTTTGCAAAGCGAGATAAGGTCGCGATTGCAGGAAAAACCGCTGCGGGTGTTTTACATCTTCAATACGTTCAATTCGATGAAAAACATGAGTTATGTGTTCTGCTATCAAAACGAGTGCGTAGATCATGGTGTGATAATTTTGGTGGTAAAAGCGATGTTGAAGATGTAACGCTCGCACACACTGCTCGAAGAGAAATTAATGAGGAATCAAATGGTGTAATTTATTATAGCGATAGAGAATTCGCACATGCACCTTTTCATGACATCATCACGCGAGACACAAAAGAGCAACAACAACTCTATCGAATGTATGTGATAGAAGGCACCCGCGTGAATATCAATGACCTACCGATGAATGGTGAACATACTGGGTATCACTGGGTTACTTTAGACAACATACAAAAATCACTAAAAGAAAACAGCCTTATTGTTGAAGAAAATCAAACAACCATCTCCGTTCAAGATATACACAACAAAGATGTAATTATTTTCCCACCACTCTATATCATGTTGACACAACAACCTATCCAAACACTCATCGATAACCTGCTGAAAGGGCAGCCACTCTCTACACAACATACACAAAGTCATGCTGATTATCTTAATCCGTCGCAATACAGTAAATATCGTCCGCTCACAGCTCCCGATCAAATCAAAACCGATGTGACACTCACTTTACTCAGTCAGTCCAAAGTACTGGATAAAATCAAACAGTTAAATGATTCATCTACACGATCAGAAGAACCTGAAACACCCTCACTGTCTCAAAGTGAACTACATCTTCGAGCCATTATGGGGGATGATTTTGATATCGAAGCCCCCATCGTGGATAACGTCGCTTTGTTTTTAGAAAAATATGATAGCAATACACACATCTCATCAGAAGAAAAGGATAAGCTCATCGCCCAAGCAGTAGACATGATTCAGTATGAAAAAAATCATCCAGATGATGTTTTTTTTTATCATGGCACCAATGGCGATATCGCATATAGTTACAAGATTTACGAAAAATTTTATCAAGCCCTTTCAGCTGACAGCACAAAACATGCTTTAAGAACAGATAACGTCCTTTTTCATCGATGTTTAAATATTTCAGAGTTTATTGCTTATTTTGAAAAGATGGGAGTGCTCACCAATTATAACTCAGGATACATGGAGTGCGCTTTATCAACCAATCTCTTTTTATTCGGAAACCACACTAAGGATAGTTCTTATAGCATTCAATATTACATTGAGAATAAAACAAACACTCAATGTGATATCAAAAAAATGTTACGCTCAAGTTTTCAACCTATGGGTATAGCTGAAGAAACGATTGATAAGCTTAACAAGCTAGCAAAAGATTTTCCTCACGGTAATCAAGGCGTCTTATATCAAATTAGTTTTCCCAAGGAAACCACAGATAATTATGCTTACGCCGCTATAGCAGGAGGAATCTTACACCCCTTCCTGACAAAAGACGGAGAAAAAACAACGAAAATCACATCGCTACTCGAGGCATTAAACAAAGGATCATTAGAAAAATCATATATAGAAGTTGCTCAAGCACGCGTGATGGTACCACCTTTTGCATCGCTGACTGCCCGTCGTTATGATTGGGATACGACCTCAACATTTAATAGTGAACAATTTGAAGAAAAACTTCAAAATATCATAGAAGATATGACGTATGACACCATTCATCGCTACAACCCATTCAATAAACTGAACTCGACATTGTATCCGGCACGTTATCTCTCTGAACGATATCAAAAAATAGGCCTTGCAAGTGAGACTCAGATCACAGATGAACTGCTCATCCAACTCATCGAAGCAGCTGATTTTCAAAGCATCATCCTCGTCGTAGAAGAGAGTCCATCTTATAAAGAAGACAAACCACTTATTTCAAAAAACATCACATATAACAGACGCGTAGACAAAATAAACGATGATAAAAAAACATTGCTTGAGCGATTACTCGCCGTAAATACAGTTGAAGCAATCGAAGCCATTTATAGCATCTTTGGTAAACAATTTTATAAAAACAAACTGGACAACTTCTCACTGCCTAATGTACTTCTCTTTTTACCTGACAGTGATAGATTGACTGTTGCAACACTGTATGAAAATAAAGTCCAATATAGCTCCGATCTTATAAAGGTTTTAAAGGCATTACCTGAGAATGACAGATTGGAGTTTGCTACAAGACATCAAAATAAAATTTATAGCATTTCTGATATGGCATTAGTTTTAGACACATTACCTGATCATGATAAATTGGTTTTTGCAATGGCAAACCAAGGCCATATTTACCGACATTATGAACTGATAACAATTTTAGAGAAATTACCTGGCAGTGATAGATTGGCTTTGGCAACAGAGAAGCAAAGTATAATTCAAGGCTCCGAGTTTTCAACCGTGTTAAAAATATTACCTAACAATCATAGATTAGAGTTTGCAACAAAAAACCAAAGTAAAATGGGCGGTTACCAAGTTCCATATGTTTTATCCGAATTGACCGGAAGTGACAAATTGGTTTTTGCAACAGCAAACCAAAATGAAATTAATGATGGCTATGATCTTAGATGTTTTTTGCGCGAATTGCTCGACAATGACAGATTGGATTTTGCAACACAGAATCAAAGTAAAATTCGAGGTTCCGAACTTGCAGGCATTTTAGAAGAATTACCTGATATTCACAGACTAGCTTTTGCCATAAAGTATAAAAATAAAATTCGAAATGACACCGAATTTTTAGCTGTTTTAAATGTATTATCTAGCAATGATGAATTATTTTTTAAAAGAAAGTATAAAAATGTCCATAAACGCTCAGCAATTTTAGAAACATTACCTTACAGACCAGGTTTTTCAAGAACGCATCAAAATAAAATTAGAAATGGCTTCCAACTTAAAGCAGCGTTACTTAAATTACCTGAGAATAGCCGATTAATTTTTGCAACAACGTATCAAGATGTCATTCGAGATACCGATGAACTTGCAATGGTTTTAGACCAATTACCGGTCAATAACAGGTTGGTTTTTGCAATAGAAAACCTGAATACAATTCGAGATGGCAAGGAACTTGCCGCCGTTTTAAGAACATTATCCAACCATGATAGACTCGATTTCGCAACAACGAACCAAAAGAAAATTAAAAATAGCGATGAACTTATAGCAGTTTTAGACGAATTACTTGCCAATGACAAGTTTGTTTTTGCAACAGCTCATCAGAATAAAATATATACTGTCCTTAGTCTTGCGGTCTTTTTAAGTAAATTACCTAGCCATGAACGATTCGATTTCGTAATAGCAAACCAACGTAGAATTGACAATAATAATGAACTTACAGCGGTTTTAAACGAATTACCCATCAATAACAGGTTGGCTTTTGCAACAAGCCATCACGATAAGATTAAGAGTCGTGATGATTTTTCAGCGTTGTTAAAGAAACTTCCCAGCAATGACAGATTGGTTTTTGCAACAACATATCAAAATAAAATTTCAAATAACTATATACTTGCAAGCGTTATCGGCGCATTACCTGACAATATCAGATTGGCTTTTGCAACAACCCATCAAAATAAAATTCAAGATGGCCATGGGCTTGGAACAGTATTAGACGCACTACCTGATAAGGATAAAATCGTTTTTGCAACAAGACATGAACATAAAATTCAAAATAGCTATGAACTGGCAACAGTTTTGAGTGCACTACCTGATAAGGATAAAGTCGTTTTTGTAACAAGACATGAACATAAAATTCAAAATGGCCATGAACTGGCAGCAGTTTTGAGTGCACTACCTGATAAGGATAAAGTCGTTTTTGTAACAAGACATGAACATAAAATTCAAAATAGCTATGAACTGGCAGCAGTTTTAAGGGTATTACCCGACAATGACCGATTATATTTTGCAACAAGGCATGAACATAAAATTCGAAAAGGCGATGAACTGTCTGAAATTATAGGCGAATTACCTAAAAATCAGAGATTTGGTTTTGCAACCACGCATCAAAATAAAATTCAAAATCATCATCTACTTGCCGAAATTTTAAGAAACTTACCCAATAAACACAAGGTTTATTTTGCAACAATACATCAAAGTAACATTCAACATGGTTATGAACTTGCATATGTTTTAAATGTATTACCTGATAATAGCAGGTTGGCCTTTGCAATATTGCATCAAAATAAAATTGAAAATGATCATCAATTTGCAGTCGTTATTGGCGTATTACCCGACAATAGCAGGTTGGTTTTTACAAAAAAGTATCACAAAAAAATTCATAATGGCTACGTGCTTGCAGAAACTGTAGAGAAATTAACTGACAATAACGGATTGATTTTTGCAACAGCGTATATCAACAAAATTAAAAATGGTTATGAACTTGCAGCGGTTTTAAACGCATTACCCAGCAAGGACAGATTTATTTTTGTCTATAAGTGCAGTAATATCATTCAAGATGGCTATGAACTGGCAATAGTTTTAAACGCACTATCCGACAATGATCGATTGGCTATTGCAACAAAGTATCAAAATAGAATTAAAGATACCCGTCAATTGACGGAGGTCTTAGATAAACTAATAGACAATAAATTATATTTTTCAACAAAAAGTAAAAATATAGTTCAAAATGGCTATGATCTGACAGCGGTTTTAAGAAAACTCTCTAGCAAGGGTAGATTGTTTTTTACCACAGCTAACGAAAATAAAATTCGAAATGGTTATGAAATAGCAATCATTTTAAAAGAATTACCCAACAACAGATTATCTTTCGCAATTAAGTATAGAAATAAAATTCAAGATGCTCATCAACTTGCAGCGGTTTTAAATGCACTACCCGATAATAACAGATTGTTTTTTGCAACTACGCATCAAAATAAAATCCAAAATGGTGGTGAACTGGCCGTAATTTTAAGACAATTACCTGTCAATAAAAGATTGTTTTTTGCTATAACGCATCAAAGTAAAATTCAAGATGACAAAGAGCTTGGCATAATTTTAGAAATGATGACTGAAAGTGATCGCTTAACGTTTACGAGTAGATACCAAAAGTTATCAGAAAACAATCAATCACACCTCATCAATACGAATACGCATCAAAATAAAATGTTTCCAAAATTTAGCATGTTTGCTGAACCAGCTAGAGCACCGAATGATTTAAAAACACCATTCCTGCCACAACATCCCGCAGTTCACCTAACAACACATTAAACGTCCTACTTGCCGCACCAATTGACATGCATTCAATTCCGATTCGTTGTTTTGCCAGAAATTGAACCAGCATCATCGGGATTTGAACGTTGGATTGATTATGTCCAATGATGATGACTTCAGGCTGTAACTCAATAATTGGCTTGAGAAGATCTTCAGTTAATTCCAGCACTGAATGAACTGGCCATGGTGAGATGATCACCTGCCTGCCGATGATTAAGCTATCGTTATAGATAATATTGTCAACGGTGATTTGTGAATCGCCATAGGATCTAATGGTGTGTTTATCAGGTGCTTCCAGATGGATTTGCATAGAATTTAAGAGTCCATTAATTTATACTGCACGGATTATATCATAAAGGTGAACACCATGAGCCAATTCCCGCGTATCGACCGCCTTCCGCCGTATGTCTTTAACACATTAACACAGCTTAAAATGGAAGCCCGAGCGCGTGGAGAGGATATTATTGATTTTGGCATGGGGAATCCAGATCAACCTACGCCGAAACATATTGTTGATAAACTGGTTGAAACGGCACTACGCCCAGACACGCATCGTTATTCCATGTCCAAAGGCATTCCACGACTGCGCCGCGCGATGGCGGGATGGTATAAACGTAATTATAACGTGACGCTGGATAGTGAAAAACAAGTGGTGACGACAATCGGATCTAAAGAGGGGTTGGCGCATTTGGCGTTGGCTATTTCGGGGCCTGGCGATACAATATTGGTTCCCGATCCAGCTTATCCGATTCATACCTACGGATTTATCATTGCAGGTGCGAATGTTGAGCGGGTTCCGTTGATTGATGAAGTCCAATTTTTGCAAGCAATAGAAGAATCCATTAATAGAATCGTGCCTAAGCCAAAGGCGCTTGTGATTAGCTTTCCAGCCAATCCCAGTACTCATTGTGTTGAATATGATTTTTTTGTGAAAATTATCGCTCTTGCAAAACAACATGGTATTTGGGTCATTCATGATTTGGCTTATGCAGATATTGCGTTTGATGGTTATAAAGCACCATCTATTTTGCAAGTGCCTGGGGCTATTGATATTGCAATAGAAACCTATTCATTGTCGAAGTCATATAACATGCCTGGATGGCGAGTGGGGTTTGCCTGCGGCAATGAAGAACTGGTTGCTGCACTAACGCGCATTAAATCTTATCTTGATTATGGTACGTTTACTCCTATCCAAGTTGCAGCCATTGCAGCTCTGGAAGGACCAGATGATTGCGTGCGCGAGATTCGTGATTTGTATGAACAACGGCGTAATGTACTGTGTGATGGATTAAATGATCTCGGCTGGTCTGTTGAGAGACCGAAGGCAACCATGTTTGTCTGGGCGCCAATCCCGTCTTTTTATCGTCATATGGGATCAGTGGAATTTAGTACGTGGTTACTAAAAGAAGCTTGTGTGGCGGTATCTCCTGGTATTGGATTTGGCCAAGAGGGAGAGGGTTTCGTGCGGTTTGGTTTGATTGAAAATACCCAACGTATTCGCCAGGCTTTACGAAGCATGAAGTTGTTGTTTCGGCGAGATGGCCATGTACAAGCGGGCTAGTTATCACAAATTGGACGGCCACTGGTTAATTGCCTCGCCCATTCATTGGCAAGCCACACACAATGACGCCATGATTATTGCATGTAATGAGACACTGGATTTACCGGATGCTGAATCACGGCTCTGGTTTTCAGCTCTGGCTGAGTTTCTGGTGCATGACAAGGTTCAATTACATTACCATGACGCATACACGTGGCTGATTCAATTTGAAGAGTCCCCACCTATTAATGCCAGACCGGTCCACATGTTATTACAGCAGCCCATGATGCAGCAGTTGCAAGCGCTAGATGCCACATTATTCTGGTCACGTTTTCTCACTGAGAATCAAATGTTTTTCAGCGAACATTCATTAAACAAAGCGCGTGCAGGGCGTTATCCAATTAATGGAGTATGGATTTGGGATGATGGAGACTTGAATGCACGAGGATCCTGGCTGAAAAGATGGTTTGCACGGTTGTTAAAAATGCATCCTTATTGAGTGGTAGGTTACATCAGGAGAAAAATTTTAAATGAATATTAAACAACGCGCATTACCAGAAACGCTCCCCATATTACCGACACTCCCACCTATTTTACAGCGTATTTACGCAGCACGGGACGTAGTTGATGAAGCGCAACTGGATACGCGATTGCAAGCTTTATTGCCATTTAATACCCTTACTGACATTGATAAGGCGTGTGTACGTCTGGAGCAGGCATTGCGCGCACAACAACGTATTTTAATTGTCGGTGATTTTGATGCGGATGGCGCGACTGCTAGCGCACTGGCCATTACGGCTCTTCGTGCGATGGGTGCGCTGCATGTTGAGTATTTAGTCCCTAATCGATTTGAATTTGGTTATGGTTTAACCCCTGGCATTATTGGTGTGGCACAAAAATGGAAACCTCATCTGATTATTACAGTTGATAACGGGATTGCCAGCATTGAAGGTGTTGATGCGGCCAATGCTGCCGGTATTGATGTGTTGATTACCGACCATCATTTACCCGCCGAAATATTGCCAAACGCCTGTGCGATTGTTAATCCCAACCAGGCAGGAGATCAATTCCCGAGTAAAGCGATTGCCGGTGTGGGGGTTATTTTTTATGTGATGCTGGCGTTGCGCCGTCACTTGATTGCTTGTAACTGGTTCGACTCAGCCAAATTACCTGAGCCGAATATGGCGCAGTTTCTGGATTTGGTTGCCTTGGGTACGGTCGCTGACGTGGTGCCGCTGGATCAAAACAACCGTATTTTAGTGCATCAAGGACTTATGCTAATACGAAAGGGCTTGGGTCGTCCAGGCATTCAGGGTTTGATTAAAATAGCAGGTAAACAGTGCGAAAAATTACGGAGCAGTGATTTTGGTTTTTCTATTGCACCTCGCTTGAATGCAGCGGGTCGATTGGATGATATGTCGCTCGGTATTGAGTGCCTGATAAGTGACAATATTGAAAAGGCGTGCATGTTGGCGAGTCAACTGGATGAATTGAACATTGAGCGGCGCAAAATTGAAACCGAAATGAAAGATCAAGCCATGTTGGTGTTAAACAAATTGTCATTAAATGCCGAGCAGGAGCTGCCAGTAGCGTTGTGTTTGTTGGATAAATCCTGGCATCAGGGTGTAATTGGGATTCTCGCTGGTCGCTTAAAAGAGCGTTATCATCGCCCGGTTATCGCATTTGCTGCGGCTAGTGAGACAGAATTGAAAGGCTCGGCTCGTTCAATACCCGGTTTGAATATACGTGATGTGTTGGCGGCTGTTGACAAGGATCACCCGGGTTTAATTACAAAATTTGGCGGTCACGCAATGGCGGCCGGGTTGGCGATGCATCCAAAAGCATTTCCCGAGTTTCGTGAGGCGTTGATCAATGAAGTCAGCAAGCATCTTGATTTATCACAATGCAAAGGCGAATTATTAAGCGATGGCTCCTTGCAAACCCTGGAATTAAATCTGGATTTGGCCAATGTTTTACAACATGCGGGCCCTTGGGGGCAATTATTTCCAGAACCCATGTTTGATAATATTTTTGAAATATTGGAACAACGCATCGTAGGGCAAAATCATTTAAAATTAACCCTAGCGCATGAGCAGGGCGGTCAGCCGATTGATGCAATTGCATTTAATATTGATTTAAAAGAATGGCCTAATCACCGAGCTCGTTATTTACATGCGGCGTACAGGCTAGATATTAATGAGTATAACGGACGGACTAAACTGCAATTGATTGTTGCTTCGATGCAAGCAACGTAGGAATGAGGTAGGGTGGGCACGTCGCTCCCGCTCCTTTGCCCGCCCTACGGTAAACTAACCAGCAGGTTCGTGGTTTGCGTCGTCCATCATTTTATGTTTGGACGTTGACTTTGGTACCGCATTAGCATCTTTTGCAGCCACAACAGCAGTCCCTTCGGTTTTTTGACCAGCGTAATAAGCGGCATTTCCGCCTTCTGAGGCTGTATCTTGTGTTGTATTACATGAGCTGAGTAAAAAAGTGCCGAATACAACAATACCCAACCCTGATACGGTTTTTTTCATATTACGAATCATATATCCTCCTAGGTAATCAAAAACAAGATTTATTCCCATTAAATTAATAGAGCATTTATAATAAAAAAGCAATTTATTTTACATGGTTTACCTTATCTCATGGCTCAGTGTAAAATAAAATACAAGATATTAAATTGGAAGCATATCCCTATGGAAATATTTCGTAAAAAAAGAATTGACTTTCCAGAAGATAAAACAAAATCACTAATTCGCTGCCTGTCAACACTTGATCTTACCCTGTTAGGAATCGGTGCTATCGTTGGTGCTGGTATTTTTGTCATCACGGGTGTGGTGGCTGCTACCGAAACGGGCCCGGGAATCGTCTATTCTTATATTATTGCGGGCCTAGCCTGCATGTTCTCAGCGTTGTCCTATGCGGAACTAGCGTCGTCTATTGGTGGTTGCGGTAGCGCTTACGGTTATGCTTACGCCGGATTTGGTGAGGTGATTGCCTGGATTGTCGGTTGGGATTTATTACTCGAGTACTCTATTTCGATGGCAGCTGTGGCGGTTGGATGGAGTAGTTATTTTAATGATCTCTTGCTGACATTGAAAATCCATGTTCCCAATTTATTATTGCAAGGCCCTGTCATGGGTGGTGTTGTGAATATATTTGCACTAATCATTGTGTGTTTACTAGGTTTGTTATTAATTTGTGGAGTCAAATCCAGTGCGCGCGCCAATAATATTATCGTGGGAGTGAAGTTATCGGTCATTTTATTATTTATTGTCATCGCCTCAAACCACGTTGAGGCTAGCAATTGGGTACCTTTCATGCCGTTTGGGTGGGCTGGGATTGTGAAGGGCGCCTCATTGATTTTTTTCGCCTATATTGGATTTGACGCCGTTTCAACCACCGCTGAGGAAGTGCTCGACCCACAACGCAGTCTGCCCATCGGTATCATTGGATCATTGTTGATTGCTACGATGCTCTATATCGTGGTTTCGGGACTGTTGACGGGTATTGTCTCGTATAAAGCATTGAATGTTGCGGCACCGATTAGTCAGGCTCTCATTATGATTGGTCATAAAACAGCAGCAGGTATCATAGGCGTCGGTGCAGTGGCTGGCTTGGGTACAGTCATGCTGGTGTTGTTTTATGGGTTAAGCCGGATTTTTTTTGCAATGGCACGTGATGGTTTACTGCCAGGATATTTTGCAGTCCTGCACGAACGAACAAAAACTCCCGCTCGCATTATTGTGCTCTGTGCGGTGTTAATTGCGTTTACGGCGTCTTTTTTTCCAATAGATGACTTGGCTGAGTTAGTTAATATAGGTACACTGTTTGCTTTCACAATGGTCTGTGGTGGCGTTCTTATTTTGCGGCATACACAACCCGATTTAGCTCGCCCGTTTAAAACGCCAGCATCGCCATACTTTCCTATACTGGGTATGCTTAGCTGCCTGTATTTGATCGTCAATTTACCGTGGTTAACCATTCTGCGTTTTATTGTTTGGTTCATCATAGGCATGGTTATTTATTTTGCGTTTAGCCGTAAACATAGCGTACTGAATTTAAAAAATTGCAATGGACATCAACATGAACATGTTTAAACGTATTTTAATGGCTAGCAGTATTTGGTTGTTCACATCAATCAGTTTGGCTGCAAGCCATCATCCTCAGGATTTTTTAAAGGACATCGCAGGCTCCAGAACAGAAGGCAAGCAAATTGTGCAGCATTATTGCGCCATGTGTCATGCTGAAAAACCCATGATCCAGTTGGGTGCACCCACCATGGGTCAGAATTCAGCGTGGGAGCCACGTATTAAACAAGGTATTGATACCTTATTTAAGCATACTGATGAAGGATTGAATGCAATGCCGGCTCGAGGTGGGTGTTTTGAGTGCACAGACAAACAACTTTTATTGGCAATTATGGCCATGCTTCCGAAAGATCCACGAGTAAAACACCACAAAAAAGATCACAAATAGAACAATAAGATAAATTTTTAATAAAAAAGCTAAACTTATTTGCATTCCTCCCGATAACAAGAAAAACAGGGAGGATTTAATCATGAAAAAGCAACATGTAAAAATATCATTAGTAATGGCCCCATTGTGTATTCTGACAGTGGGTTGTGCATCGGTGAGTGGTGGTGACTCGGTTGTTGATGACGCGGGACATACCCATTACACCATGGCAATGGCATCAGACACCAAGGGCAGTGGTTATTTTCCAGCAACACGTGAAGCCACTGGCAAGAAAGTGTTTATCTTCGACCCAAAGGCTACTGCATGGGCCGCGTATGATGCTCAAGGCAACCGAGTTGAAACAGGCAGTGCCTCAGGTGGTAAGGATTTTTGCGATGATATTGGTCGCCCATGCCGAACAGTGACGGGTACATTCCATGTCTATTCAAAAAAGGGTGAGGAATGCACATCAAGCCTTTATCCCATTGAAACCAACGGCGGGGCCAGAATGCCTTACTGCATGCACTTTTCAGGAGGTTATTCCATCCATGCTGCATACGAAGTACCCAACTATAATGCCAGCCATGGTTGCATTCGGGTTTTGCCAGGAGCTGCAAAATGGTTAAATGAAAACTTCATTGATGTGGGTACAACGGTTGTTGTGAAACCCTATAGTTGATATTGCGCAGTTCCTAAGTAACTACTCGTTCCTTGCTACGGAGCGAGTAGTTACGAATTTTGATGATATCCTGATGAGCTCGTAGACGAAGGTAGTTTATATGATTGGCAAAATTATGCTTGGTTCACCAAGATCTGTTGCTAGTAAAGTTCGTTGGGGTTTTGCGTTCTTTACTTTGGTAATGATCGTTTGGTTTTTTCAATATAATCTACCATTCATTATCAATAAACTGGATTCATTTGGAATGTTCACCCCTTTCTTATTTCTATTGGTATATTGTCTGGTTAGCATTTTATGTCTGCCTACGGTACTTTTAGTACTAGCTGGCGGTATATTGTTTGGTCCCGTAACAGGGACAATCATGAATTTGTCTGGTGCTACGTTGGGTGCAGCATGTGGTTTTTGTATTAGCCGTTATTTGAGACTTGACAACCTTGTGTTCAATGACAGTGTTCGTGTACAAAAGTTGATTATGCAGGTCGAACGTCAGGGATGGAAAGGGGTGGCTATGTTACGATTGACGCCGGTAATTCCATTTAACTTAGTTAATTATGGTTTGGGCTTAACGCGCATAAAATTTAGCCATTACCTGAGTGCCACGATGATTTTTTTAATTCCCAACAAAATTATTGTTACATGCACTGGATATTATGGGATAAATTGTCTCGATTATACGAGGGTAGTATATTATGTGAAAAAAATGGTTTGTTTTTTCACATAAAAAATGAGATATCTGCTCCCGCATGCGGGAGCAATAATAACATTTTATGGTCCTTTAGTAGTTTCCTGAGCTGGAGCAGTAGACTCAATTTTAGCTTTCTTTGAGTCAACATTGTTTTTGTCCGTGCATCCACAAGCTATAGCTGTGCTCATAACTGATGATAACAAGAGCCCTAGTATTGTGCCTAAAAGCGGTAATTTGATTTTCATGACGTTATCCTTATTAAATTTGTTAGTTTAGCTTAATATATTAAATATATTTTTCATAGGGGTGGGGTGGCTAAACCTGAATGCTTTTGATTTAACCACTATCACAAGAAAAGAGAAATGCAGTATGATCGATGTGGGTCTACAATATTAAATTACCATTATGGATGATATTTTATGACTAAAGAGCAACATGAGCACAAACCCCTTGAACAAAATTACAATGGATTTTGCGGTGATAAGTCTGATTTTTCGGCTGTATCTGTACGCAATCGCCTATCTGACGCATATCACGCAGTACCTCACACTTATCGCGCATATCGCGCAGTAATTTCTAACGAATACGTGGATAAGTTTGCTTCACTTTCAGATGCTCAACAAAATAAAGTTTTAGAGATTACTTTTGAACGAATGCAGGATCTACTTGGGCAGAACGAGCAGGAAGGCTCGACCGTTAGCTTTTTTATTTCCTGGTTTGAGGGTAATGTGGTGAAGGGAAAGGGAGCTTATGTAGGCGAGAGCATAATGGCTTCTTTTATCCTTGATCAAAATAAAAAAATAGAAGATATCAAAAAATTTTCTCTAACACATAACCTTAAAAGTAATGAAGAAGAAAAAAAGCGAGTAACAGACGAAGGAGGACCGATTTTTGGGGGAAGGTTATTCGGTGTTTTACCCTCTTCCCGTTCCATTGGCTATACGGAGTATGATAGATATGGGCTTTCTCATAATCCCTCTCTCATTACATACTCTATTCCTGTCAATGAAGGTCAGGAGGTATTAATTTACATTTCTTCAACTACAATTGCGGATGATCTTGCTAAAATAGGTCAGGTTATTTCCTCCTGCACTAGCCCTGAAAACATTACTAGCGAAATTGCTACCAAGTGTAGTAGAAGCGGTGATAAAGCGTCTGTCATCACCATGACCCCTGGGTTTTCTGGTGCAGTGATTGAAGGGCTGGGTGGAGATAACGTTTCAGCCGCTTTAGATGAGTCCTTTTATACTATTTTTCATGAAGTAACGGATCAGCTTTTATCTGATAAGTGCTCATTGTATATTGAAGAATTTGATGCAAGATGTAGAGTAAAAGAAGATGCTTTAAATGCTCGAAAAATCAATAGTATCAGGAACAAAAAGTGTTTTAATGAATACGTGAGCTCACTGGAATCCGAACCATTTAAAATCGAGGTTACGGATTCATCCAGATTGTCGTCTAGTCTTAAGGATTCATCAGGCTTGTCGACAGGTGTTTTATTATTGTGTCCTGATGTTCTGATAACTACCATGGATAAAATACCCGATATTTTAAAAACATACCCTACTACACAATTAAAGTGGATAAAATACGACCAGTCCTCTGCTAGTGCTAGCTATAGCTTAATTCTTGATGCCAAGTATGCGTTTTCTGAAGACGATAAGGCATGCTTAAATGAGGTCTTGACTCATTTAACATCAACGTATATTCATTTTAAAGAAAATATTATTACAAACAGCAATACCTTGAATCAATATGTAAAAGAATGGGAGTTTTTTCACAAAGCACTTACGATTGAAAATAACTCGAATAGTGATCTGGCATGTTTATCTGTGCGTCTTTTTAATCGTCCATTGTTAGATAAGATTCGACCTGATACAAAAGAGGATTCTGAAAAAGCAATTATTATTATCAATGAGTTCGACAATTATCTGACACGTTTGGGTAAATGTCTTGCCAAAAATGAATCATTAGATAAGATTTTACTTGATATAAAAGATAATTATTTAACGCAAAATAATATTGACCTCGATTCCAAGATAGATAGACAAATGCTTTTCATAAATGAAAATATGATTAAGTGGTCTTTTTTTCAGCCTTATATACCGATAGAAACGCTTGTCCTAAAAATAAAATTTAAACCGGATTGTATTCTGGGTGAGAACGATAAAGAAAATTTAATGAAGGTGTTAAGAGTGTTAAGGCAAGCCGCTGTCCCTGTGTCGGAATTGCGTGAACGAAATGATAATAGGGGATCTCAATTCATTGAGTCTGATACACCAAAGATTAAACCCTGAAAAAGACAACCTATTGTGAAAACCTGCATCTCACAGTAGTATTGATGAATTGATTTAAACATAGAGGACAACATGTTTCGAGGGAGTATAGTTGCACTGGTTACGCCCATGCTTGATGATAAGATTGATGTTGAACGTTTGCGGGAATTGGTTGAATACCATATTGAGGCAGGAACGCATGCTATTGTTGCCGCTGGAACAACCGGTGAAGCGGGCACTTTGACCACGGATGAAAAACTGCTTGTCATTAAAACAGTTGTTGAACAGGCACGTGAACGCATTCCGGTTATTGCGGGAACGGCAGCCAATGCTACGAAAGCATGCATTGAATTAACTCAGCAAGCGATGGCTTGCGGTGTTCACGCGGTTCTTATCATGACGCCAGCCTACATCAAGCCGACTCAGGAAGGTCTTTATCAACATTACAGGCAAATTGCACATGCGGCACCTATTCCTATTATTCTATACAATGTTCCTAGTCGAACAGGCTGCGATTTGTTACCAGAAACAGTAGTTAGATTATCTCATATTTCAAATGTTGTTGGCATTAAAGAAGCCACAGGGCAAATGCCGCGTTTGCAGCAAATACTGCGTGATAGCGAAGGCAAAATGGACGTGTATAGCGGTGATGATCTTACCGCTGCATCATGGTTGTTAGCCGGTGCAAAAGGGGTTATTTCTGTAACTGCAAATGTGGCCGCATCGCACATGGCAAAAATGTGTGATGCTGCTTTTAGTGACGAGCAGGCTATCTGTTTACAAATTCAAGAGCAATTAATGCCGTTACATCGCTTAATGTTTATTGAATCGAATCCGATTCCGGTTAAATGGGCCGCATATAGAATGGGTTTGATGAATGATGAAATTCGTCTGCCAATGACACGCCTGGCTTCTGAATATCGTCAAGATCTGGAGCAGGCGTTACGTACATTAACAGTAATTTAGGATGTTGTTATGAGTGTTGTAAAAAAAGCAGTTTTTGTAGGTGTGTCATCATTGTGGCTGGTCGCGTGTTCATCCAATTTTTCCAGCAATGCTGAAACAAATTATTTAAAAAGTCGTAATGGTCCTGAGTTAGTGGTACCGCCACCGATGACGACGGCCAACATGGGATATTTTTATAACCTGCCACTGCAGACTCAAAATGCAAAGGTTAGTATCAAACCACCGACTGTATAAAGGACTATAAATGTCAGTCAGAACGGACGAATTAACGGTTATTCAGGAATTATCAAAACGCATTGTGGATGCGCAACGTAATATTCGTATTCTTGACCAAATCAAATGGGATGATACGGTTAAGAAAAAATTTTTTGAACAGAAGGGTCAGCAACTTCCCTGTGTAGATGCGGCATACTACCAAAGTAAGCCGCTGCCGTTTGATGCGCATGATAAAAATGAAGAGTTTCGAATTATTTTGCGTGATACTCAAAATAAACTGGGACAATATTCACCGGTTACAAGGCTAATTAAACGTCAGTGTGATGAATACATGAAAGCGGTGCAGATGTTGTCTGCGCGTGGCACATCGGCATTCAATGAATTGTCAACCGAGTTGTACGGCAGTCCTGACGACGTGTTTTATGCCGGTGGCCCGCGTTTATCGCAGTTGGGTATTTTGCTGTTTGATGTGCTTACCTCTCTGGATGTTCGATTGCAATCTGCGGCTGATGTAGAGCGTTACACGCCAGAACAGGCACAAAATATATTACAAGCACGTTTAAATCTGTTTTTTGATCAGCATCATGGTCGAGTCAATGTGATGGTGAGTGATGGGATGATTGCCGATGCCGCGGCGGGAGCGGACAGCATCAAACTCAATAGGCAGGCGATGTTCAGTGACCGTGAACTTAAGTACATGGAAGTCCATGAGGGCTGGGTGCATGTGGGAACCACGCTAAACGGTGCCATGCAACCTTATTGTTCTTTTCTCTCCAAAGGCTCGCCTTCGTGTAGCGTTATTCAGGAAGGGCTGGCAATCATCACGGAAGTAGTTAGCTTTTCATCCTATCCAGGACGCATGCGCAAAATTACGAACCGGGTTATTGCAATAGATAAA
>JABDAB010000024.1 GCA_013289415.1 Gammaproteobacteria bacterium | reverse complement strand
GGTGATCATGAGACAATGCCAAATACATCATGGGTCGAATTTGCCAGTACGTCAATAAACGTAGTGCCTGGGATTGGATTTTATGCATACCCAATATAGCGGTTTGCGGTGGATTTATGATGGGGGTAGCTAACAAAGAACCAAACACGCCACCATTGGTAATCGTAAACGTTCCACCCTGCATTTCTTCCATTGACAGTTTTCCCTGACGCGCACGTGCGGCAGAATCACTGATGGACTGTTCGATATTTGCCATGCTTAACAAATCAGCATCACGAACCACAGGCACCACTAACCCTCTCTCCGTGGACACTGCTATTCCAATATCAAAGTACCCGTGATAAATAATATCCTGGCCGTCTATTGATGCGTTAACTGCTGGGAAGCGCTTCAGTGATTCAACAACAGCTTTGGTAACAAATGACATAAAGCCTAATTTAACGCCATGCTTTTTCTCGAAGCCGTCTTTATATTGTGCACGCATATCCATAACGGCTTTAAAATTGACTTCATTAAAAGTCGTTAACATGGCTGCATTGTGCTGTGCCTGCAACAAGCGTTCAGCAACCTTGGCGCGTAATCTGGACATGGGAACACGGCGCTCTTCTCGTACGCCAACAGGTGTTGCAGCAGCAGGCTCTGGTTTTACAGGCGCTGTTTTTGCAGCTTTATTACGATTTTCTTCAATAAATGCAACCACATCATCTTTAGTTATGCGAGCATCTTTGCCTGATCCTACGATTTGATTCGGCTGTAAATCGTACTCAGCCAACATCCGTCTGACCGCAGGGCTCGTTGATTTGTCATCCAAGGCTACAGAAGCGCCAACTTTTTCAGCATGCGCCGGCTTGACCTCAACTGCACTAGCACCAATACGTGCTAATAACTCGCCTGATTTAACCGTGGCGCCCTCTTTAAATAAGATTTCCTGCAATATGCCATCTGCAGGTGCTGGCACTTCCAGCACCACTTTATCAGTTTCCAAGTCTACTATATTTTCATCGCGAGTAACTTTATCCCCGATTTTTTTGTGCCAGGTGGCGATCGTAGCGTCAGCTACTGATTCAGGCAAGTTAGGTACTTTAACTTCAATTGACATGATTATACCTTCTATTATGTTATTTATTTACTTATTCCTAAAGCCTGCATGACCAATGCCGCTTGCTGTTCTACGTGCAAATAAGCACTGCCTCCAGCAGGTGCTGCAGCAAAACCTCGTCCTGCATAAGACAATGACTGATCATCGCGAAGACAATCGTTGATATTGTGTTGGGAAGAAAACCAAACCCCTTGATTTTGCGGTTCTTCCTGACACCAAACCACCCGTGTCGCTTTTGGGTAGCTCTCAAGTATAGTCCTCAATACTTTCTTGGGAAATGGATAGAGCTGCTCGACACGAACAATTGCTACATTCTGCAGTTCTTCATCACGCCGTTTTTGCAACAGATCATAATAAACTTTCCCGCAACATAAAACCACACTGGTCACGTGCGCTGGCTCCAACGTATCAATTTCAGGAATGACAGTCTGGAATCCACCTTTCGTTAGATCCTGCATAGTTGAAACAGCTAATTTATGACGAAGCAAACTTTTCGGCGTCATAATAATCAATGGCTTGCGGAAATTTCGTACAACTTGTCGACGCAGTAAATGGAATATTTGCGCAGGCGTAGTTGGATTACAAACTTGAATATTCTGTTGAGCGCACAATTGCATGTAACGTTCAAGCCGTGCTGATGAATGCTCGGGGCCCTGGCCTTCATAACCATGAGGAAGCAACATCACCAAACCACACAATCGACCCCATTTTTGCTCACCAGAACTGATAAATTGATCGACAACCACTTGCGCGCCATTGGCAAAATCACCAAATTGCGCTTCCCAAAGTACCAGAGCATCCGGTTCAGAGGTGGCAAAACCATATTCAAATGCCAACACAGCCTCTTCGGAAAGAACTGAATCAATCACGGAAAATGGTCTTGATGGATTGGAGGCAGAACCTTCTAGTGGGATATGGACTTCATTGCTATTCTGATCATGCAGTACAGCATGGCGGTGAGCAAAGGTGCCGCGGCCACAATCCTGGCCGGACAGGCGCACTTCATGCCCTTCATGTAACAACGTGGCATAAGCCATTGTTTCAGCATATCCCCAATTCATGGGAATCTCACCCGCAGTCATTTTTTCACGCTCTGATAATAAACGTTTAACCACAGGGTGCAATTCGAATCCATCTGGTAAGGTCAACAGTTGGTGGGACAATTTCTGTAAAATCTTTTCACTGACAGCTGTATTTACCTTGTCCGTCCACTTGGCGGAAATATAAGGAGCCCAATCAGTGGAAATTCGGCCATCATACTCACCTTGTATTGTAGGTACAATTGCATGGCCTTTATCTAATTTATCACGGTAAGCTTCTACCATGGCATCAACACTATCTTGTGTAGTTAATCCCTCTGCAATCAGCTTGTCAGCATAAATTTCTCTTAAAGGGCGCATCATTTTAATTTTTTTATACATCATGGGTTGGGTGACGGATGGCTCATCTGCCTCGTTATGACCCTGACGTCGGTAGCAAACCAAATCAAGTACCACATCTCTCTTGAATTTCATGCGGAATTCAAATGCAATTTGTGTAGCAAATACTACTGCTTCAGGATCATCGCCATTAACATGAATCACCGGGGCTTGCACCATTTTAGCCACATCCGTGCAATACAAGGTAGAACGTGAATCAAGCGGATTGCTGGTCGTAAAACCGATCTGATTATTAATCACAATATGCACTGTACCGCCTGTACAATACCCGCGAGCTTGTGAAAAATTAAATGTTTCCATGACCACGCCCTGACCTGCAAATGCAGCATCCCCATGAATCACTACAGGCACTACTGCATTTTTCTTCTCAAGATCGTGTTGGCGACGCAGGCGAGAGCGGGCAGAACCCTCAACTACTGGGCCAATAATTTCAAGGTGAGATGGATTAAACGCCAGTGCAACATGCACTACAGCGCCTGATTCTGTACGTAAATTTGATGAAAAACCCATGTGATATTTTACATCACCCGTACGTTCTGCATTATGTTTACCTTCAAACTCCTGAAACAGTTCGACAGGTTCTTTACCCAGCACATTCACCAGAACGTTCAAGCGCCCACGATGTGCCATGCCGATCACTATTTCCTTGACGCCTTCATTGGAACCGTGCCGAATGATTTCTTTCATCATCGGTACTAACGCATCTCCTCCCTCGAGTGAGAATCGCTTTTGTCCAACATAACGTGTGCCCAGATAACGCTCAAGTCCATCTGCTGAAATTAATTCATTAAGAATACGGAGCTTTTGCTCCTCACTAAATAATGGCTTGCCTCGCACAGATTCCATTTGCTGTTGCAACCATTCTGTTTCAGCAACATCGGCAATGTGCATATATTCGATACCGATATTGCCGCTGTATGTCTCCCGCAAAGTTTGATAAATCTCGGACAATGGCATTTTCTGTTTGGAAAACGAATTCCCGGCAAAAAAAACATGGTTTAAATCAGCATCAGACAGATGATGCCAAGCCAAATCCAAGCTTGGTACCGGCGCACGCTCTACCATTTCAAGAGGATCCAGATTAGCTGCAAGATGACCATTTGTCCGATATGCGGTAATCAGATCTGCTACCTGAGTTTGCTTGTCATTAACAGGCACTGAACGTGACAATTTATGATCGGCACTTTGCAAAAAATGTTTAACAATATCACGATGTGATGCATCTTCTATCGAACCATTCTTATTTGGAAGTGCATTAAATACTGCTTGCCAATCATCAGAGACGGACGCAGGGTCTGTCAGATAATCCTCGTACAACCCATCAACGTAAGCCATATTTCCACCGGATAGGTAGGAATTGGCCATTTCATTTTGAAAATTACTGCTACTCATTACTTATTTCTCCAAGAGAGATGGATCGCATATCACGTTTCCAGATTCAACATTTGTTTGCGTATCTCGCCAATCGCTTGGCTTGGATTAAGTCCCTTTGGGCAAACCGTGGTGCAATTCATAATAGTTCGGCAACGAAAAACACTGAATGGATCTTGTAATTTTTCGAGACGATGCTGTGTCGCTGTATCACGGGAATCAGCTAAAAATCGGCGCGCTTGCAGCAATCCAGCAGGGCCTACAAATTTTTCAGGATTCCACCAAAATGAGGGGCAAGCACTCGTACAACAGGCACACAGGATGCATTCATACAAACCATCCAACTGTGCTCGTTCTGCAGGAGATTGTAGCCGCTCGCGTGCCGGAGCCACACTATCATTTTGTAAATATGGCTCAATCCGCTCATATTGTTGATAAAATTGAGACATATCTACAACTAAATCACGCACGATTGGAAAACCTGGCAATGGACGAATCACAACTTTATCCGTCTTTAATTCCGATATTATTGTAATACACGCCAGTCCATTGGTTCCATTGATGTTCATTCCATCAGAGCCACAGACTCCCTCACGGCAGGAGCGTCGAAAAGAAATGGTTGGATCCTGCTCTGCTTTCAAACGCTCAAGCAAGGCCAACAACATTGGATCACTTTTAGCTGGAATTTCTATTTGATAATCCTGCATAAAAGGCTGGTCATTCACCTCTGGATTATAGCGGTAAATAGACAGACTGAGTGTTCTGGTTTGGGTACTGATATCAGTCATGTTGTATCCTCATTAGTAAACGCGTTCTTTCGGCTCGAATGGCTCGACATATTTAGGTAATACATTCACCGGACGATAATCAATGGAATCATCCTGTTCAAAATACAGCGTATGTTTGATCCAGTTTTCATCATCACGTTTAGGAAAATCTTCCCGACTGTGTGCACCACGACTTTCGGTCCGTGCAAGTGCTGATTGCGCTGTCGCATAAGCAGTTGCCATCAGGTTATCGAGCTCAAGTGCCGTAACACGCTCTGTATTAAACACCCCGCTTTTATCAGCAAGATTGGCATGCTTCAGGCGTTCACGTAATGCAGCCAGACGTTTTAAACCCTGCTCCATGAACTCAGCCGTACGAAACACACCAAAATCCTCTTGCATGACGCGTTGCATTTCTTCACGAATAACGGCAGGACTTTCGCCATCCGTTGAATTCTGCCAACGTTGATAGCGCACTAAAGACGCCTCAATATCATCGTCAGTAATATTTGCCATTTCAGGAAGCTGATTGGATTGCCACAGACCTTCTACATGAAGGCCAGCCGCACGACCAAATACAACGAGATCAAGCAGGGAATTACCACCCAAACGATTTGCACCATGTACTGATACACAAGCGCACTCTCCAACGGCATATAAACCATCAACAATATGCTCTTTCCCATGCGCTTTAGTTACAACTTGGCCATGTATATTAGTGGGAATACCACCCATCGTATAATGACAGGTTGGAACAACCGGTATAGCCTCAACAATTGGATCAACACCTGCAAATTTCATAGACAATTCGCGAATGCCAGGCAAGCGGGTTTTAATTAAATCAGCCCCTAAATGATCCAGTTTTAATTTAACGCAGTCCACACCATTTATACTAAACCCTTTGCCGGCACGCAACTCCAAAGCAATGGCTCGCGCTACAACATCACGTGATGCCAAATCTTTGACGTGAGGTGCATAACGTTCCATGAAACGTTCACCATCTTTATTAATCAGGTAACCACCTTCACCACGGCATCCTTCTGTCACTAGTGTACCTGCACCGGCAATGCCTGTCGGATGAAACTGCCACATTTCCATGTCTTGTAAAGGAATGCCCGCACGCAATGCCATACCAAATCCATCACCTGTGTTGATATAGGCATTAGTAGTAGATTGATAAATACGACCTGCACCACCTGTAGCTAAAATACAGACTCGCGATTGGAAGAGTACTATCTCACCAGTTTCAATGCACATCGCGGTCACACCAGCGATACGACCATGAGCATCTTTAACAAAATCAAGTGCGAGCCATTCACTAAATATATGTGTTTTTGCTTTTAAATTTTGTTGATAAAGCGTATGCAACAAGGCATGACCTGTTCTGTCTGCTGCAGCACAAGTACGCGCTGCCTGTTCACCACCAAAATTTTTAGATTGACCACCAAACTGGCGCTGGTAAATTTTACCATCGTCAGTACGAGAAAATGGCAAGCCCATGTGTTCAAGTTCATAAACAGCTTCTGGACCGGTTTTACATAAATATTCAATACAATCCTGATCACCGATATAATCGGCACCCTTAACTGTATCGTACATATGCCAGCGCCAATCATCTCCATCGGCATCTGCATTGCCCAAGGCTGCGGTAATACCACCCTGTGCAGAAACAGTATGAGAACGTGTTGGAAAAACCTTGGACAACAAGGCAACTTTTAACCCTGAATTAGCTAACTGTAGCGCCGCTCGCATGCCAGCACCACCTGCTCCAATAATTACTGCATCAAATTCATTACGTGCCATAGACATTATTATTGCCCCCAAACAATCATTAATCCCCAAAAAAACTGGGCAAGCAACAATAAGAAAACCAACCCTTGCACAGATAGTCTGATTGCTGTGGATTTCAAATAATCCGTCGTCACAGTCCAGATACCAATCCAGGCATGCAAGGTCAACATCAATAGCGCGCACACGCTTGCAACCTGAAAAACAACACAATTAAATAACATGTGCCATTGGCTGTACTCCAAATGAGGATGCATTAAAATAAAACCCAGCAGAAACAACGAATAAACCGCAAAATACAGGGCTGACGCGCGTTGAATCAACCAATCTTTCAAGCCATTACCAGTAAGACTTGTTATGTTGGTTACCATATCCATATCCCCAGAAAAATAGTCAAAATGATGGAAAGCACTATGACCGTGATAGCGCTGCATCGAGCGACAGCCAGTTGCTCACCAAATCCCAAGTCCATGAACATATGCCGAAAACCAGCAAGTACATGATAAATCAATGCTGTGCTAAACGCCCATATCAACAATTTATTACATGGTCTACTCAACAATGCCTGAAGGTGATCAAATGATGACAGGGATTGCAGCGACACACTTAAAAAATACATCATGATGGGCAATAATAAAAACAGAACAAGTCCTGAGATACGATGCAATATCGATGCTATCGCCATTGGCGGAAATTTTAAGCTACCCAAATCAAGATTAACGGGTCTTTGATGGTTTACTGTCACGATCTTCCTTATTGAGTTTTTTTTCAAATATAACACATGTCTATCCACAAAAAAAACAGCAAGTATATCACTGCCCTTTCTTCCCCCGGCTAAGGGTTAGCTTTTGATATAGTACCATGGGATTTTCGATAGACATCACGTGGTGATTCTGGCGGATAACCATAACCAAGATCTGCAAGACGTTTCGTTGCAGCGAGATAGCGCTCACCCCACGTACCAGGATCAAAATTTGTAACTACGACGTTGTAGCTAAGATTAATGATAGAGTCAAAGCATTTACGTTGCGCTAATTCATGGCCATCAAATGCCACTTCAACCTCAGTTTCTTTATCAACTCCACCGTCTTTGAGACGCTCGACTAAAAGAAAAATCATTTTCTCGATGGTATAATACAACTTGCACATTGACAGGCCTGTTAAAAAAATATCCTTGCCTTTAGATGCGCTTAATTTAAACCCATGATCATGGATGGGATATACAAATTCCAACTCATGAGTACCTGGTATTAATGCGGGCTCAATAATATGTGGAGGAGAAATAACATCCACTGTTGGTGTGATGATAAACAAGTGAAAATCTGCCCAACGCTCCCAAAGCTGATATATTTTCTCTACCTGCGAAATAAGATCATTATCCTCGTTATCACTCAGTAATTCGCGCTGTTCATTCGTGATACTGTTATTATCAAATTCAGATGTTTCTGAAGTGTCAGTGGGTTCTGAATTGTCAGTGAGTTCTGAATTATCAGTGGGTTCTATCATCGCATTATATCCAATTATTTTTATTATTCTAAGACAATCTTAGCTTAAATTTTATAGATAAGCATTTGGATGCTAAATGTAACTTTATTTTATCTAACCCCATTAGACTGTTTTGGGGTGCTGCGCCTTGTAAAAAGTCCTTAATGTTTAACAATAGCAGCCTTACTCATCAAATCAGTGACATACAATTCATAATCCATTACACCATAGTTCGCTTCAATCTGTTGGGTAATGCTATTCATGTGCTCTTTATCAAGAGATTCCATTTTGCCGTCATTAATAGCATTCAAAGACACAATGACATAATCACCGTTAAGTAAACTTAAACCTTCCCTCTCATTAGCATGAGATAAATTAAATGCCGATTCATTAATCAAGGAAGGTGCAACATCACCATCACGCTGAGCTTGCCTAACATTTGTCCACTTAAGGTTATTTTCACTAATCAATTTATCTTGTTGTAAGGAATCATTTGGCGCACTTAAGAAGTCTTTTCCAACTCGCATTGCTTCCGAAACGGCCTGTTCTTTAGCCAACGTATCAGAAATTAACGTTTTAACCTCATCCAAAGGCTTTTCGGAAGCCACAACATGTTTGTTAACACGCAATACGACGACGGTGTCGTTGTCCAATTGTACAGGTTCACTATTATTACCTAGCTCAAGAACATCATGACTAAACGCAGCTTGAATAATCTGCTTATTTTTGAGCAAACTGGTATCTGCACCATCTCGAGAAAATAGACCGGATTCTTCAACCTTCAGCTTTAGTACTTCAGCTACAGGTGCCAAAGTGTCCGGTGTTTGATAGCTCAGATCAGAAAGTTTTTCTAACTCTTGAGCATATTTTGTCTGTGCAAGCTCCGCCGTAAGCTGTTCTTTAATATTAGCTTCGACATCAGAAAAAGGCTTTGTCGTAGCAGAGACATTTTCATCGTAATACCGCCTTATTTGCGCCTCGGTCAAAGTGATGGATTTTTTAATATCTTGCATCGACAAGCTTATATAATCAATACTGATCTTCTCGGGAGCAAGAAATTGCTTTTTATTTTTATTATAATAAGTTGTTATAGCTTGATCAGATATGGTTGTTTTGTTTAAAAATTGCATAGCAGGTATTTGTAAATAATCATAATCCCGTGTTTGCATATATAATTTGACAAATTTATTGATGTCTTCTGGCAAAGCAAAAGATGTACCAATCAAAGCGAAACGTTGTTGATTGAGTAACATTCCTTGTCGAACTTCTTTTTGAAATGATTCTGGTGTAAACAGCGCATTACTGAGAGCCTGCGTATAACGATCACTAGAAAAATGACCTTCTTCCTGAAACTGCGGAATATTGAGGATTGCCGCATCGGCTTGTGCCGCGCTAACTTCAAAACCACTAGATTGAGCAGATTGCATGCTCACACTATTAACAATCAATTCATTCAAAATTTGTTGTTTGAGTTGATTTTCACTGACGACAGTTGCTTTCGTTAGATCGCGTGACTGGCGAGCGCGCCTATAGCTTAAATCGAGAGCCTGTTTTGTAATTGGCTGACCATTAACGTCCACTTGTGCACTAGAATCATGGTGTGATTGTATATAGTAATCAATACCAAATAACATAAACGTAATTGTGACAAGAGTAATGATTATCCAAGCTACGAAACCTTGAATACGTTCGTTTAGCTTCTGCAACATGTATGAAGTTCCAAATGGTAACAAATATTGTAACTACTCACTCCGTAGCAAGGAACGGCCATATCACCCTACGAGCAGTTACCAAATATTATAAATAAAAAGTATCTATTCACCACAAATCCTGACACTCGTTGAAACGTCAGATTTGAGTGCAGGTTAATTCGAGCCACGACCGTTAGTAAGTGGCTCGGATCAACCTGTGCCAAATATGGCGTTTCCTCGAAAGGTGCTGAATAGTTACAATAAAAAAAACGCGCCTTTCGGCGCGCTATACTGGCGGAGTGGACGGGGTTCGAACCCGCGACCCCCGGCGTGACAGGCCGGTATTCTAACCAACTGAACTACCACTCCAATTCTTGGTGGGTGCTGCAGGGATCGAACCTGCGACCCTCGCCTTGTAAGGGCGATGCTCTACCAGCTGAGCTAAGCACCCGAAAACTTAACTTTCCTGTACTGCTTCTTTCAATGACTTGCCCGCTTTGAACTTGGCAACTCGTGAAGCTTTAATTTCAATGGCATTGCCTGTCTGTGGATTTCGACCGGTTCGTGCAGCACGAAGACCAGTAGAGAAAGATCCAAATCCTGGTAATACTAACTGATCTCCACTCTTTAGAACATCAGTAACAGTAGCCATAAATACTTCAAGAACCTTGCTTGCTTCTGCTTTAGTAACACCTGAACCATTAGCGATGGCTTCAACCAATTCACTCTTATTCATCTTATCCCCTTTGCAGTTATCCATCCTTTACACAGAGAAGATTAAACCAACACACCCTCTCGAGTCAAGCTACTACATCCCTCTGGTTCCCACCAGTAGCGGGGAACGAGAGAGAATATACCCCTTATTTTAAGGCATGTAAATCATTATTTTTGTTTTTTTCATATTTTTTATCTATTCGTCTTGAGCGGTTAATGATATAGGTGCAGATTCAATCAACTCTGCTTGTTTTAGTACAAAAGGACTGCGTATTAACGCCAACTCCAAGACTTGCTCAATTGTTTTTAATGGATGTATTGTTAATTTTTTCAGGACGTTATCCGGAATTTCGGTTAAATCCTTTTTATTATCATCGGGTATAATGACATGCTTGATTCCACCTCTTAGTGCCGCCAAGAGTTTTTCTTTTAACCCACCAATAGGCAATACCTGACCACGCAAAGTGATTTCACCTGTCATTGCCAGATCAGCGCGAACAGGAATCTGGGTGATAACCGAAACGAGTGCCGTACACATGCCTATCCCTGCACTAGGGCCATCTTTTGGTGTGGCGCCTTCTGGGATATGAACATGGAAATCATTTTTTTCATAAAAATCATCTGGCAAATAAAGAAATTTGGCCCGACTTCTCACCACTGTCATTGCAGCGTGAATTGACTCTTGCATCACTTCACCCAACTGCCCCGTATGCAGTGTTTTACCTTTACCAGGCATCATAGATGCTTCAATAGTCAATAATTCACCACCAACACTAGTCCAAGCAAGCCCTGTTACCTGCCCCACTTGATCATAAGACTCGGCAAGACCATAACGGAACTTTTTTACACCCAAGAATTTTTCTATATTTTTGCGAGTAATATTAATTTTTTTAACACGTTTGTTAGTTAAAATATCTTTAACCACTTTACGACATATACTGGCTATATCACGCTCCAGATTACGAACACCAGCCTCTCGCGTATAATGCCGAACAATTTCATGCAACGCTTCTTCGGTAAATTCTATTTCATCCGTTTTCAAACCATTCAGAATTTCCTGCTTACTAACCAGGTAATTTTTGGCAATGTTAACCTTTTCATCCTCGGTATAACCAGGCAAACGAATAACTTCCATTCGATCCAGTAATGGTGCTGGAATTTCAAGAGAATTTGCGGTGGCAATAAACATCACATCACTTAGATCATAGTTTACTTCTAAATAATGGTCGTTGAACGTGTGATTTTGTTCAGGATCAAGTACTTCTAGCAGTGCTGATGCAGGATCCCCACGAAAATCCATCGCCATTTTATCCACTTCATCCAACATAATCAGCGGATTTTTGACGCCTGCTTTACATAATTTCTGAATGATTTTACCAGGCATTGAACCAATGTATGTACGTCTATGACCACGAATTTCAGCTTCATCACGAACACCCCCCAAAGCGATACGGATAAATGTTCTACCAGTCGCATTTGCAATAGATTGGCCTAGTGATGTTTTTCCGACGCCTGGAGGACCAACCAGACAAAGAATAGGCCCTTTCAATCGTTTAACTCGTTTCTGTACAGCCAGATATTCAAGAATACGTTCTTTAACTTTTTCAAGACCATAATGATCTTTATCAAGCATTTCCTCAGCCTTACCCAAATCAAACTGAATTTTATTTCGCTTCTTCCAGGGAACAGCAAGCATCCAGTCCAGATAGTTGCGAACCACAGTGGCTTCAGCAGACATCGGTGGCATTAATTTTAGCTTGTGTAATTCAGCGAGGGCTTTATCTTTTGCTTCCTTGGGCATACCGGCTTTATCAATTGAGCGCTCTAATTGTTCAAGCTCACTTCCTTCTTCACCCATTTCACCCAGTTCTTTTTGAATTGCCTTGATTTGTTCATTCAGGTAGTACTCGCGTTGGCTTTTTTCCATTTGACGTTTCACACGACCACGAACACGTCTCTCTACCTGTAGCAAATCAATTTCATTTTCGATAACTGCCATCAGTCGTTCCAAACGGATACCAACATCTAGTGTTTCGAGCAAATCTTGTTTATCTTCAACCTTGAGGCTTAAATGAGCTGCAATCGAATCAGCCAGACGACCGGGTTCTTCTATGCCGGCGAGTGAACCTAAAATTTCGGGTGGAATTTTTTTATTGAGTTTAATGTATTGTTCAAACTGAGACATCAGCGAACGCATCATGATTTCAATATCCTGCTTTTTCATGGCGTTACTGACATCTTCACTGCGCTCCAGTGAAGCAACGATATACCCGGGTTTTTCAATTGAATATGATACAGCTTTAGCGCGCCTTTCACCCTCTACAAGCACCTTAACCGTACCATCAGGTAATCTAAGTAATTGCAAAAGACTGGAAACAGTACCCACATCATACAAATCTTCTGGACGAGGATCATCATTAGCTGACTTGCGTTGAGCAACCAAAAAAATCTGTTTGTTATCAAGCATCGCAGCTTCCAGCGCAGCGATTGATTTTTCTCGTCCAACAAACAGGGGAATAACCATATGCGGGTAAACAACCACATCTCTCAGTGGTAATACAGGCAAATTTGATATTATTTCAACATCAATTGGCGTCAACTCATTTTCATTTGACATATTAGTCCTATTGAATTTTATTAGTTTCCTTGTAACTACTCACTCCGTAGCAAGGAACGGCCATATTTGGCGCATCTTGAACGAAAACGGTTTCGATAATGCTCACATACTTATGTATGTTGCGCTTTTTCGAAACCGTTTTCGTTCAACCTGGACTCAAATCTGACCGTTCTCCGAGCGTCAATATCACCCTACGAGCAGTTACGTTTCCTTATTCACCAGAAGCGATCTTTTTAACGTCCTCATCTTCATAAATCAAAACAGGTGCTCTTGTGCCATTAATGGCATTTTCATCAATAATAACCTTAGTAACACCGTTAAGTGAAGGCAGTTCGTACATCGTATCTAACAAAGTATTTTCAAGAATCGCTCGTAGACCACGAGCTCCAATTTTTCTTAAAAGTGCTTTTTTCGCAATCAAATGCAACGCTTCTTCACGAAATTCAAGCTCAGTCCCTTCCATTTTAAACAGGGCGTGGAATTGCTTCGTCAACGCATTTTTTGGTTGGGTAAGAATTTGTATCAACGCAGCTTCATCCAGCTCATGTAAAGTTGTGACCACAGGCAACCGGCCAACAAATTCGGGAATAAGGCCATACTTTACCAAATCATCCGATTCCAGTGAGTCGAGTATTTTCTCGGCGCCGCTATTATCTTTTTTCTTTTTTAACTCAGCGGAAAAACCAATTCCAGATTTATCACTGCGTTCACGAATAACTTTATCAAGCCCTGCAAACGCACCCCCGCAGATAAAAAGAATGTTAGACGTATCAACCTGTAGAAATTCCTGTTGCGGATGCTTGCGTCCACCTTGAGGGGGCACGGAGGCAATAGTTCCTTCAATTAATTTCAACAGGGCTTGCTGCACACCTTCACCGGAAACATCGCGAGTGATGGATGGATTATCTGATTTACGAGAAATTTTATCTATTTCGTCGATATAAACTATACCTCTTTGCGCTTTGACAACATCATAATCGCATTTCTGTAATAGTTTTTGAATAATATTTTCGACATCTTCACCAACATATCCTGCTTCAGTGAGAGTTGTCGCATCAGCCATGGTAAAGGGTACATTCAAAAATCGTGCCAATGTTTGCGCCAACAAAGTTTTGCCGCTACCCGTTGGGCCAATCAGTAGAATATTACTTTTGCCTAACTCTATGCCATCTTCTGTTTTATTGTGCAAACGTTTGTAATGATTGTACACGGCTACTGACAGGACTTTTTTAGCATGAGGCTGTCCAATGACATACTCATCAAGAAACGCCGCAATTTCTTTTGGGGTAGGCAGGTGAGTTTCTGTTACAGAATTAGGGGTATCCGAAGTTTCTTCACGAATAATATCATTACACAGGTCAACGCATTCATCGCAAACAAAAACAGAAGGTCCTGCAATCAATTTTTTAACTTCATGCTGGCTCTTTCCACAGAAAGAGCAGAACAAAACCTTTTCTCCATTTCCGGCACCAACTTTACTCATCTACAAACCCCTTTAAAATTTACTATGCGGGTTGGCAATTTGGACCCAACAGAAGAGTGCTAAATTGAAGGTCACTGTTGAGTCTTCGACGCCAATCCGCGTTACTGTGCCAACTTATGCACCAACCGTACCATCTGTACCAACTACAGAATCACGGCCATAAAACACTTTATCAATCAAACCATAATCAAGAGCCTGCGGAGCGCTCATGAAATTGTCCCGCTCTGTGTCACGCATAATTTGTTCAGACGTTTTATTAGTATGTTTACCCATGATCGAGTTTAAACGCTCACGTACAGCCAGCGTTTCACGTGCATGAATTTCTATATCTGTGGCCTGACCACGATAACCACCCAATGGTTGATGGATCATGACTCGCGCGTTGGGCAAGCAATATCGTTTACCCGAAGCACCTGCACACAGTAACAAAGCAGCAGCGCTTGCTGCTTGACCGATACACAACGTGCTGACATCAGGCTTGATGAACTGCATCGTATCATAGATTGCGAGACCAGCAGTCACTACTCCACCTGGAGAGTTAATGTAGAGAGCTATCTCTTTTTCCGGATTTTCTGACTCCAGAAAAAGTAATTGCGCAACAACAAGGTTAGCCATGTGATCTTCTACTTCACCTATCAAAAAAATTATACGTTCTTTCAACAGCCTTGAGTAAATATCATATGAGCGCTCACCGCGAGAGGTTTGCTCAATGACCATAGGCACTAAGCTGCCGGCACTTCTTATTAAATTGTCTGAATACCCTGTCATTCTCAAACTCCTTTTTCTTTTTTATCCTTTTCAGGATTGACTACCTGATCATAGGTCATCTTTTTCTCAGTGATTTTAGCACGCTCAACAATTTTCTCTGAAACGACTTCTTCCATAACCAAAGCTTCAATTTCAGCACGACGTTCATTACTATCTTGGTACCAAGATCGCAACTCTTCTGGATCTTCATAAGCGGTTGCCATTTTTTCAATCATAGCATCAACTCGAGCTTTTTCAGCAATAATTCCATGTTTTTTAACGTATTCAGCGAAAAGCAGGCCTAACTGTACGCGATGACGTGCTTTTTCTTCAAATAACTCTCTGGGGAAATCAGGTATTTTTTCATTGTCAGAGTGGTCATGTCCAAAAATTTGATGATACATTTCATGTTTTAGATGCTCAATTTCCTGGTCAAGCAAGACAACTGGCAAATCAAACGTGTTTTTTTCAAGCAACTTATCAAAAATAACTGAGCGATTCATTGAGCTAACTCGACGTTCTAGTTCGCGAACCATATTGTCTTTAATATCTTTTTTCAGCGCTTCAACGCCACCTTCTTTAATGTTAAACTTTTCAGCAAACTTGACATCCAGTTCAGGCAAAACACCTTCCATAATCTTCACTACTGTAACCTTGAAGGTTGCCTCTTTATCAGCAAGATCTTTATGACCATAATCCGCAGGGAAGTTCACTTTAATTTCAGTTGTCTTGTCTTTTTTAGCACCAATCAATCCGTCTTCAAAGCCTGGAATCATAGAACCCGAGCCGATTATCAACTCATAACCTTCTGCACTTCCGCCTTTAAATGCTTCATCACCAAGAAATCCTTTGAAATCAATGACGACTTTATCACCTGTGATAACGGCGCGTGATACGTCTTGCCAGTCTTTATTTTGACCGCGCAGGTTATCCAGCATATTATTCAGATCTTTTTCGGTGACTTCAGCACTAACAATTTCTATTTCTTGATTCTGATCTAATTCGTTTGCAAGAACTTCGGGATATATTTCAAAGGTTGCGGTGTATTTGAGGTCTTTGCCTTCTTCCGCATGGGTGGGTTCAATTTCTGGCGCACCGGCCGGCATTAGTTTTTCTTCTTTCAATGCTTCAAACAAGGTTGGTTGAACGATATCACGAGCAACTTCTTGGCGAATACTGTCAGAATAACGCTGCTTTATCACATGAGGTGGTACTTTGCCCGCACGAAAACCATGTATTTTGGCTTTAGGAGCAAAACTACGAAGACGCTGCTTTACTTCTTCCTCAATTTTTTCGGATGGAACCGAAATCATTACTTTACGTTCCAAACCATTCAAGGTCTCAACAGAAACTGCCATCTAGTCACCTCTTGGAAATTATTTAAGTTATATATGAAATGGTGCGAAAGGAGAGATTCGAACTCTCACAGGTTGCCCCGCTGGAACCTAAATCCAGTGCGTCTACCAGTTCCGCCACTTTCGCAAACAAGTTGGAATTATTAATCACTACCACTGTATTGTAAAGACTCAGGATGAGTCGATGAATAAAACAGTTTATTTTTCCCAATCTGGGGTGAACGATGGGGCTCGAACCCACGACCACCGGGATCACAACCCGGGGCTCTACCAACTGAGCTACGCCCACCATAATTTACATTACCAAAAACATAGAGTTCTGCTTGACGTCTGGTACGCCCGGCAGGACTCGAACCTGCTACCCTCGGCTTAGAAGGCCGATGCTCTATCCAAATGAGCTACGGGCGCATAATACTGGTCGGGGTGGAGAGATTCGAACTCCCGACATCCTGCTCCCAAAGCAGGCGCGCTACCAGGCTGCGCTACACCCCGTTTACCCGTCTCAACGACAGAGCGCAAATGATAACCGTAGCGGGTCACAAGGTCAAGATAGTAATGTAAGAAAATTTAAAAATATTGTAAGTCTCAAAACTGTGCCACACCTAAGCACCCTCATCCCCAACCCTTCTCCCAGAGGGAGAAGGGAGTAGATCGTGCTATCTGATTAACTTCAATTCAATTTGGATGGGACAGACCTAGGCCTGACCGTTACTTTTGTTGCCGGTTATTACTTCTTACGTTACGATAAACTAATTACTGGTTATTATTAGACTAAATATGAAACTGCTGCCCTTATTCGATAGTCTTGATCAGCTAAATAAAAATGCTGAAATCGCCGTACTTCCAAACCTACGGTTCCAAAAGGATTTTTTCCATACGTTGAATTTCATCAAAAGCTATACTGGAAGTCTGGGTACATTTAATAGCTATCGGCGTGAAGCTGAACGTTTGTTGCAATGGTGCTGGCTTATACAAAATAAAACACTACCCGAACTTAAACGAGAAGATATCGAACTGTTTGTACGGTTTTGTCAAAATCCTCCGGCGACCTGGATTAGTGTGAAAAAAACTCCCCGTTATATTGTTAAAGAAGGACTGCGACAACCTAATCCTGAGTGGCGGCCATTTGTCGTATCCGTGAGTAAATCAGCAAGAAGACTGGGAGATGTGCCGGATATTGCTGAATTCAGTCTTTCTCAGGGGGCTGTACAGGAAATGTTTGCTATTTTGAGCACGTTATTTAATTTTTTGCTGGCTGAGGAATACATGTCCTCTAATCCTGTCGCGTTGATTCGTCAAAAGAGCAAGTTTATCCGTAAGCGCCAACTAAATGCCCCTGTACGGCGCTTGAGTCTACTTCAATGGGATGCTGTATTACGTGCTGCGGAAGAGATGGCACAAGACAATCCTGACATGCATGAACGTACGCGATTTATCCTTAGTATTTTGTTTGGTATGTATTTACGTATTTCAGAGTTAGCAGCCAGTGAGCGCTGGATTCCCACCATGAATGATTTTGCCAAAGATAGCAGTGGATATTGGTGGTTTACTACTGTGGGCAAAGGTAATAAAGAACGTCAGATTGCCGTCAGTATCTCTATGCTGGACAGCCTCTCACGCTGGCGAAAATTCTTAGGGTTGACTGCCCTTCCATCTCCTGCTGATAACTCTCCATTGATTCCGAGAATTCGAGGCACAGGACCTATGAGCGACACAGCACCTCTGCGTCGACTAGTACAAAGTTGCTTTGATAAAGCAGTAATGCTTTTGCGAGCTGAGAATCAAATAGAAGAAGCAGACAATCTGGGTTGCGCTACAGTTCACTGGTTGAGACATACCGGAATCTCAGAGGATGTTAAAACCCGCCCGCGTGAACATGTCCGGGATGATGCAGGACATAGTTCAAGCGCTACAACGGATCGTTATATTGACGTTGAATTACAGGCCAGATATTTATCTGCTCAGAAAAAAACGATTGAACCGGAAGTGTAACTGTTACCTAACAACATGCTCAGATACATTGCATAGATTGCAACGCGATTTTTACTTGGATTGCAAGAGTTTTATTCTGCTGCCACGAAGGAGCTCAGGGCCTTATTGCAGGCAGCTCATTATCATTGTCATTATTGTCGGTTTTTTTTGTATTAGCAGTATCTGATACACTTTCTATTTGGGCTAGATATCTTGATTTGAATGATTTGAATACCCTGTTTTTTTCAGTCTCAGCCATTGTTTCGCTAACTAATGCGCGCGGCTTGGATTCAACTGGATAAACGATGACTGAGGCTGATTTTTCTGTAGTAACGCTACGTTGTTCAAAGGTAGCTATTATAGCTGGATGATTTTTCGATGAAGGTATTTCCCTCATTAGTTGCGTTAACAAATGATAATCAACCTGATCTGCAAGCATTGAATCAGCATTCGGGATATATTGTTTAACAACCTGTCGTTGCGCATCATTCAATGACGATAGGATCGATACAGGCTTGGGCGTTTTTTCAGCATAGGCTATCACCCCAGTCAGCAATAATTTAAATGCAGCCTGTTTTTCGACATATTGGTTTATATGTGCGGGCAACGTTTCCCGACAGGGAGACAGGTATTGCTCAAAAAAATCCAGCTTTTCTGTTGACTGCTGAGTAAGCCAGTTATGCGTTGCATCGTTTTGCAATAACGCATTGAATTCTCCGTTAAAATAACGAACCTGTTCAATGATATCCAAGTACTCCCTCGAGTTACGAACATCATCTGGAATATTTTCTGCCAGCTCTGTGTGTTGGGTTGTGCTGATCCAGTACGTATTTTTGTCTTGTGTGCGAACCCACGACTGTAATTGATCACTCTCTTGCTGGGTTAATATAGTACAATGTAGCTGGCCCTCAACCCGCTTGAACAACAGGGCATGCACGGGTTTTAAAAACATGCCCACATATTTTTCTTGACCTTGGTAACTTTGATAAAAATTCACTGACGCATTAATTTGTTCACTAAATATGGGAACATCCTTTGCACCGGTGGTTTTGCAAATCTCGGTCAATGTCTTGAGATTTAAGCTGCCCGCGCTCCATGGGGGATCGCAACCTATCTCCCATTTCACATATTCTTGCTCCTTGCGAGACGGATCATACACCTCTTTTAACACCTTTTTTTCAACAAGGACTTGTACTTGCAATTCTTTTTGTACTTCCACTTTAGTATTCATCGCTGCACTACTGCTCAGTTGCGTGAGCGCACACACACCCGGTTCACACGCTTTAAGAACCACATCGCCGATTTTTTTGGACATATTCTTAAGTTCATCAGCCGACTGCACTTGATCCGCCGCACCTAATAAGTTGATCCAATTATCCATTAATTGTTTCTGCAACAATTCCAATAATTCTTCGGTATCCCGCGCTTGCGCCAGACCGCCATATTGACTAAAAAAATCACCCGATTGGGTTTCAACAAAGTAGGGTTTGAATAAATCCAACATCTTCGCTTTTTTGTTTGCCGCATCATCTCCGTGAACCTCCAGCACGCGACGTCTCAAATCAGCACGTACCAGATTGGTCATTTTTGATCGTGCGGCTTCATAATTGTCTTGCTGCAATTGACGGACTTGATTAGCGCCCATCTTTGTCACCAACTGCTCAAGCGATTGGCCCGCCAGCCGCGTGGGCACAACAATATCAATGTGTTGCGCCCCTTCAAGCAGTCCACGCATCCGCATCGCACCTTGCAAAAAACTGTCCAGTTGCGTGTCATCATCCACCAAAACCAGGCCACGTGCCTGATCAGCCTGTTTAATATCAGCACCCACGGTATGCGATTGATCGTAATAACTAAAACATGCTCCCGGATCACAACCTAACCTGCTTTTAATCGAATCGGGATCGGATAGGCCAATATCAATGGGTATTTGAGAAGCTGTGTCGTCACCAATGCGTAATGCGGATAATTTGTTATTCGCATTAAAATACAACACGTATTTCAATGCCTCTGGTGTACTGAATTGTTCAGGGTGCTGATGAATATACTGCGCGAGTGATTTAGCCACCGCTTCATTATCAATGCCTTTAAACGTTGCGCTAATATCAATAATTGTCCGAATTTGATCAGATGGTTTACATTTTTCCAATAAATCATGAATAAACTGATCCGTATCCTTGAAATCACAAGCTTGCAGAGTTGGTGCTTTGGCCCTGATACCACTATAAACAAGCCCATCAGTTCCTTTTGCAACATCACTGTCATAATGCATTTTTTGATGAAACGTACTGTGATTCCATGGGGTGCCACTCATCCCTTGGCAAGAGCGCACCAGATCAACATGATTATAGGCGTCACTGTGTAAAATAGACGGATCCGTGCGGATATGTTTCAACACACGGGTTTGCAATAATTCATAGATGATGTGTTCATTAAACTGCAAGTGTTGATGTAGTCGGGTTAATTGACCGTCATCCTCTAAATTCAGTTGACTGAACGGTACATCAAGTCCTTTTGTCAGCCCACTGAACACCAGTGCTATCGAGGTGTCGTCGAGGGTTCCTGAGCCTTTATTAGATATCTCCTTGCGTGCCTGAATTTGCCAATCGTCCAAAACAGAACGGATTAAATCCTTGTTCACACCGGTTATCAACATCGATTGAATAGTGTAGTTCGTCGTTTCCATGCAATTTTCAAAACGACTGCGCTCATTGGGGACATTATTAGCCGAATAAGGAATAGCCAAGACCCTGGTTTCCGCACTATGCTCTATCGATTTTGATGGCCCGTAATGTTCACCATGGTTTCGCTTGAGAGTATATGGCAAAAAATGACTCACTTGTTCCTTGTAAAAAGCCAGTTTGTCCTTGACGTCGTTCGATGCATTTAACACACAGTCAG
The DNA here is from genome assembly GCA_013289415.1 of Gammaproteobacteria bacterium. Classification (GTDB taxonomy): domain Bacteria; phylum Pseudomonadota; class Gammaproteobacteria; order Legionellales; family Legionellaceae; genus DDPF01. The sequence goes on along the minus strand of JABDAB010000024.1, from coordinate 3,665 downwards.
GAATCGTCTTACCTTTATTTTGCAAGTACAGCAACAGCATGGCTGCTGCTTGAGAATTTTTTCCACCTATTGTCTCAACGTACTCACTCAAAGGGCTTTTTTCATGATAAACCAGTTCATGCGCCAACTGCTGACATGCATGGTCAAACTGTTGCGTATTAACCAACAGGGAATTGTTTTTCAAAACAACATCCAGGGTGATGTTGCCTTCTAACTGAACGTGTTTAAAAAACTGGTACAACGCAACGCTATTTTGAACAATAAACCTAGGCACAGTGCCTGACTCACCCACTGTAAAATTCAATTTATTTTTCAGCAACAGCCCTTGATGAACTTCATCAATCATCAAGTCAGCGCGGTTTTTAAATAAAGACACCAACTTGTCTGCCCATAGCACCTGCTTTTCCCATGCAAAGTTTGCTGTTTTAAAATCCTTTCCATTGGGATCGGGTGGTCTTAATAACAGCTCAAAGTATTTGAGCTCCAGCGATTGCAGCGCATCCCCGGTGGTGACCAAATAATTTTTATTGACCATGACCTCTGTCAACTCGTTATACAGTTGCTCCAAACGCCTAGCACTGCAATCATTGTCCCGGTTAAATTCAAACATGTACGCGGTTTGGTTAAACAACGCATTCGAGGTGGCGTTTAAATCAATGAAGTTCGTGCGCAGCAATGCAGGCGGCACTTCGATAATCACCAGATTATTGCCGGTGGCTTTTTTCTTCGCCAATGTTGGTAAAATCACTTTGGATTTACCGCCACCCATGATGATTTTTTCAATCACATTGCTATAGTTATTGTCATCTGGTGTCGTTAATAAGCGCCCCAACGCTTCTTTTTGTTGAGGACGTAACAAAAGATCCCCATGCAATTGAAAGAGACTCAACGCGGGATCATCAACGCCGTGCACCACGTTGTCGGTAAACAAAGCTTGTGCCAGCAAAAAACGTGCTTGATCCTGCTCCTCAGGTGCCTTGGCCTTGTCAAGCTGCTCAAGTTGTTTTTGTACACGTTGATGCTGTTGAACACGCAAGCCCTGGTCAACATAATTGGCCAGCAATGTGTGTAATCGTTGAATCGAAGCATCCGATAATCCGGTTTCGGTTTTATAACGAGTGGTGTCTTGATAAAAATAAAGGTTTAATAATTGCGTCATATCCAGTGGCACGCGTTTACCCGCATCTACGTCAATTTGCCACTGCTGTTTTAAGGTCGGCTCTTCAGGGCCTTGTTTTGCCAAGGTCAAAATAGCCCGAATCAATGTTTCTTGTTCGCGGGTTAGCTCAGCCAATGCGTGTTTTGTTTGTGGCGCCAATTCCGTGATAATCTGATCGTTAAGCTGGTGGGCCATGGTTTTGAGGTTGACCAAGGCTTGATATTTTGCTTCGCCGACTGCGTATTCTTCGCTGTTTAACGGTCCTTTATTAAACCGCATTGCCTCTTCATCCCATTGCTGCTTGATATCCGTCAGCGAATCGGGAAGTGTCTGTCTGAACGGTTTAATCGTCAATTCATCGTTCAGAACAGCAGGAATGATTGTTTTGGACGGCGTCGGAATGCTCTCCCACAGCGCTGTGGTCGTGATTAATAGCTCCCCGGTCGTGTCAATCAATTGAGGTATAGCTATTTCCGGTGCAGGCAAGGTGCGGGCGTATCTCAATAAATCGGTATAACCATCATATACATATTCACCGACAACCTCTTTCGGAAGCGACTTTCCAGACGACATTACTCGATAAAGCACATTGCACAACAAGGGTACATTTGTGACTTGTTTATCCAGCGGCACATGACGATTGGCAATCAGAGTATCCTGACAAAACTCCAGTAAACGCTTGCGATGCGGATTGCCTTCCGTGGTGGCAATCACCAAATAATCGTTAAAATGTCCAATAAACGCTTTATCATCGATATTCAAGGCCAAGTCATCAATGGCTACAGTCTGTTTGCTCTCATCTGCAACCAGTGCTGAAAAAACACCCTTTTTATTGATTGTTTCTCTGACACTCCATGGCAACATGCTCATATTCAGTGCTATATCATTCGGCAAATCTAAGTTGATGGCTCTATATTCCAAATCAGAACGAACCTTGGCCACACCGTCATGGTGTCCAATAAACGTATCTATGTCTTGTTTACGTTTTTTATCAAATAATGATGCAGTTCCTGCCAGCACTGAAGCGACAAGATGCGTGTACTCCTGACGCAGTGTCGCTAAGTGTAGCTGCACCCATTCATAGCCTATGGCACCGATGGCCTTAGGTTTACCTGCTTTCTCTGGCAACTGGTTATGATAAAAATCCAGCAACTGTTTGCAGGTCACATCACCAAGCATGAAGTTAACCGGCATTTCGCGACGCATGGCTTGCATCCGTGTATACAGCTCGTAAATAGTTGCATTCACCTCACTATGAAATGCCTTCACATCATTAATCATGGCCCGTTCATACAAACCATTTTGGGTACGCACATCCTGCGTTGGCTCAGGAAATATAATTGTTTTATCCTGACGTGAAAAATCAGCCAGCAATGCCATAGCTTTCAGTTTACAAGCAACAAAAGGTGGATTGGATATCACCGTTTCTTTATCATCTGTATCTGTTGCATTTTCTTTCTCAAGCGCTCGAGGTAAGGCATTAATAATCCAGCTCAAATAACGAACTTCATCATAGGTTCCCGCCAGTCCACCCAATCGTTTATCGCAATCTTCCAGTACAGCCCATGCTTTTTCAGGTTGATTGCTACCCAAATACACATAGCATAAGTAAAGCGCTTCGGCTGACGTTTGTGGGACGGGCGCGCCATCGATCATTTTCAGAACAAGGCATTGCTCTGTGCCTGTATATTGCCAATTCCGGGGAATATTTTTAGCGTTTTTATCATCTTTGAGAATCATTTCAACTATTTTATGAGGGATTTTCGCCTGCGTATCTTGTGCCAAGCGATAATAGATGCTGTTTTCGGCGCGTTGATTCGTATTGATAAACTGCTGAACAGGCAAGACACAAAGGGCTTGTTTATCGTTATTAAATATCGAATGCGTGATCCCTTCACCCCAGGCGGCCGTTGATGTATCTTGCAAACGGTACTGGCTTCCCTCCCAATCCATATGAATAACACCTGACGTCCCATCAACTGAATAGTCCAATCCATAGCGCGGCATCGTGGCAATATAATCATTGCCCTTTTTGGCGACAGTAATAAAATCAGGCGATTCCAGCGCACCCAATCGCTGATGAATCCAGGTGTCTTGCGCACATAACACTGCCTGTCTTTGCACGTCGGTCAATTGCCAATCATCCGTAGTCCCTGACGGTGTACCCCCCCGATACCACGGCTGATGATTGGCATCGGTAATCAGCACTTCCTGTTTATCGCAATGAACCCAAACCAGCGAGTCTCTTTCTTTTACTGTTTCAGCCAGTTTTAACGGTTCAACTGTTTGTTGCAGTCTGCACACTTCAGCCCAAACTACTTTATCTTTATACCATTTATTACCCTTCTCATTACTCGAGATCAGGGCTTGGGCCTTCTTGTCATTCAACCCAGCATTAAAAAGCGCATCATCCTTTAATTGAAGGCCTATTTGCTGTGCTTTAGTTAACGCCGCCAACTGAAACCAGGATACGTTGCCTGCGCTATCTACCCATTTTTTTTGAATA
>JABDAB010000023.1 GCA_013289415.1 Gammaproteobacteria bacterium | reverse complement strand
CATCCTTTGAAAAATGCAATTCCCGCACATACACCGGCAATGCCTCCGCCGCACTAACAGCCTGAATCATCCCCTGCCTCACCAACCGTATCATCGCACGAGCCTCTGGATAAACAACGCGCTGCTTTATGATCTGCGCTTGCAACGATGTTGAAAACTGTGCTGCATACGCATCCAGCCCTACCCCTGCAACGATTAATGGTGTGGTTGGTGCGAAGACATCTTCCGCTGCCGTAACTTGCTCAACAGGCAAAGAATCATCTCGCGAAAAACAAGCCCAATACACTTGCTGCATGCGTGCATCCAGCATGGCCAATACTTGAGTCTCAGATGCCAAATTCGGTTCTGTGTAATACACTTCATTTGCAACCGCAGCCAGACTGCTCACGGGAAACAAAGGCAGGTCATGTGCGTAAGCCAGCGCTTTTGCAATGCTGCAGGCAACACGCAGTCCAGTAAAACTACCTGGTCCGCGGCCAAATATAATACCATCCAGTTGGTTTAATTTTATCGAAGCTTTCGTGAGCAAGCCCTCAACCATGGGCAATAACAATTGCGCATGCTGGCGTAAACTGCCCTGTTCGTCGCTGTATACGTCATCCCCGATGGCTAAAGCTACCGTGGCATGCTCGGTTGATGTATCAATCGCTAGTAATTTCATTTAATAAATCCTGCTCGTTAATAATTTAATCAATAGTTTCACTGATTTGTTTAATATGCGTAAACTGTGTCACAAAAAAATCTTGGATTCGTTGCTCACGCTCACCTGCATAGATTAAAAATCCTCTGGTAAAACGATCCTTAGCGACATCTTGAAAATAATGCAGTCCTTTTAAAAAGTCAGGGTGAAATGTTTTTGAAGATTTGATTTCAATTGGAATTAATTGATGACCACTTTTTATCAGCAAATCAACTTCATGATCATTACTATCACGATAAAAATAGCTATTAGACTCAAGACCTCGATTGGTGCGGTGCTTGATAAACTCGGACATGACAAAATTTTCAACAAGGTTCCCACGAAGTGGGTCGCGTGCCAGCTGCTCTTGTTTATGAATATCCAGACAATACGTCGCTAATCCAACATCAGTGAAATAAAGTTTGGGGGATTTGATCATGCGTTTTCCGAAGTTTTCAAAATACGGTTGCAACCGATAAACTACGAAAGACGCCTCCAGTATCGATAACCAATGCTGCACCGTATTAGACGAAACACCCAACTCATTACTGATATTGCTCGCATTAAATAATTGCCCGACACGAGACGCGCATAATTTAATAAACCGCTGAAAAAGACTTAAATCTTTAATGTTAACCATTTTTCTGACATCACGTTCTATATATGTCTGCAAATAATTTCTGTAAAATTTGGTGGGCTCCAACTGATCACTATAAATTCTTGGATACATGCCATGATATATATAATAATCCAGATCCTGATTTTGAAGTTCCATAGGTAATTCTGACAAACAAAGTGGCAATAAAGTTAATATTGCGGTTCGTCCGGCTAACGATTGGCTGACCGATTCATGTAACTCATGTTGATGACTACCTGTGAGAATGAACAACCCTTTTGTCGATTGGTTGTCCACAATACCTTGCAAGTAAGATAATAAAATAGGGAGTCGCTGGATTTCATCCAGTATTGCCCCATCAGGATAGGCTTCAAGAAAACCACGAGGATCTTGCTCGGCAAAATGTCTGTCATCTGGATTTTCCAATGAGACATAAGGCTTATGACTGAATAAATGACGTACCAAGGTCGTTTTTCCAGATTGCCTTGGGCCCAATACCGTCACAATTGGATAGGCATTTGCCATGTCCAGCATTTCTTTTTGCATATCGCGTGCAAAGATGTCCATAACCAACCTGTTAGATACTGTTATGAATGAGTGTAGTTTATGTAAATATGAAGTTCAACTTCATATTTACATAAACTACTGTAGGGGCGAGCGGCCGCTCGCCCCTAAGGCAATATCAGTCAATCACCCATAGTTTCATTGGATAAAGCCAACTCATTAATAAAAGTCAAAACCACCTGTTCATCACGGGTTTTTCGCATTGCAGGCAGGCTTGCAAAAATCTGGCGGCCATAATCGCGACCCGTCAAACGTGGATCAGCAATCATCAGTACTCCGCGATCAGTGGCATCACGAATCAAACGCCCTACCCCCTGTTTCAATGCCAACACCGCATTCGGCAAGGATAATTCATCAAAACCCGATAGCCCACATGATTTCAAATAGTCCATCCTGCCACGAATCACCGGATCAGCAGGGCTCGCAAACGGCAGCTTATCAATAATAACGCACGATAAAGCCTCACCTTTAACATCAACACCCTCCCAAAACGTGGACGTACCCAGCAAAACAGCATTACCCAGTTCACGAAAACGTGCTAATAAAATCGGCTTTGCTTCTTCACCCTGTATCAACAACGGGTATTTATAATACTTGCCGAGGAGTTGGGCTACCTGTTTCAGAGCTCGGTGACTGGTAAACAAGAAAAAGCACCGCCCCCCGCACGCATCAATCACTGGCAAGGCTTTCGCCAATAACTCATCATAATAATGCACGTCTTTGGGATCAGGTAATCCACGAGGCAAATACAGCAAAGCTTGTTGTTTAAAATCAAACGGACTGGGCAACGATAACGTATTGGCTTGCGTCAAGCCCAGTGGACGTGTGAAACAGTCAAATGATCCCGCCATGGTTAATGTCGCTGATGTAAAAATATACGCGCATGGCATGCGTTCCATTAAATCAGAAAACGATTCGGCAATATCGACCGGTGTCGAATAAAAAACAATATTTTGTTTAAAGCGCTCTAGCCAGCGGATTTGATCAGGTTGAACGGTTGCGAACAAGGTTAATAAGCGCTGGAGATCATCCAGACGCGTCTTGCAACGCATCAACCCCGCCTCTTCTGCCAACTCAGCACTCGCAAGACAGACAGTGAGCTCTTGACCAAGCACCAGCAAATCATTCCAAGCGGTCATGAACGGTTTATTAATAGCCACCTGATTCCAACCCATGCGATCATCGCGCCCCGGCAAAGCCATCAGGAGTTGATCAATGATTTGATCCAGAGTAATGTCGAGTTGTTTCAGGGGCTGGTTCGCCAGATCAAGTACCGGCCATTCGCGCAACATATCATCCATCAAATCACGAAATTGCCGCGTACCTAATCGTTCGCCATGAAAATTAGCCGCGATATCTGCCAATTGATGGGCTTCATCAAATACCACGGTATTAACACCCGGTAATAGTTCGCCAAACCCTTCATCCTTAAGACGCGAATCAGCAAAAAACAAATGGTGATTAATTACGACCACATCGGCTTCCAACGCGCGCTTTCGTGCTTTCACCAGAAAGCATTCCTGATAGTATTTACATTCCGTGCCCAAACAATTATCAGCCGTGGACGTCACATATGGCCAAACGCCAGAGTCTTCTGAGATTTCCGGCAGCTCTCCGCGTTCACCATGGGTTAATTGCGGCAGTTTTTCGCGGACGTAGACTATGTCTTTGGCAGAATGCGGTGTACTGAAATGCCCTTCTTCAGCGTGTAATTCAACTCGGTATCGACATAAATAATTAGCGCGCCCTTTAAGATTTTGCACACGCACTGATAGGCCGAGCGCACGCACCAAGGTAGGCAAATCTTTTTGAAACAGTTGGTCCTGCAAGGTTTTTGTGGCAGTGGAAATCAAGGCTTTTTTGCCGCTAAGCAAACAGGGAATCAGATAAGCAAACGTTTTACCCGTGCCGGTTCCAGCTTCAGCAACCAGAGTCGTTTGATCACGAATCGCAACGGCAATCGCAGACGCGAGCTGTGTCTGCTGCTCACGTACCACATAACCTGGAATGGCCGTAGTTAACCGGCCATGCTCACCCAATATACGTTGACAATCAACAGCCGCATCGTCAGCGACGCTGGCTATTTCGTCCATTCTTTTTGTAAATATTGTAGCTTGCCATCCACCTTTTCCCACGATGCAGCATCAGCCGGAGCCTCTTTCATCGCAGTAATATTCGGCCAAGTTTGTGCCAGTTCTGCATTCAACTGAAGAAACTGACGCTGCTCATCGACCAAATCATCTTCCGACACAATAGCATTCACAGGGCACTCAGGCTCACACAACGCACAATCGATGCATTCTTCAGGATGAATGACGAGAAAATTGGGTCCTTCATAAAAACAATCCACCGGACACACTTCCACACAATCCATGTATTTACATTTAATACAGCTCTCGGTAACAACAAAGGTCATGATAAGCTCTTAATTGATGATGACGTGATACTTATTAAACCACAAATTGGGTAGGTTCGACCATCAGACTTAACATTTTATTCGCCCGACACTGTACATTAAATGCTCTCTTGAGTATAATACTGAGCATTGCTTTAATTTTATTAGAAATGTGAGATTTACATATGCTAACTAACGCTGAATCCAATCAAAATATTGATCGTGTATTTGAACAAAAGCTGATCTTTGTAAACCGCATACCTGATTGTTTTAAAAAACCAAAATGGCTGCTGACCACAAATAAAGCAGCAGAGATTCTCAAGCCTTTTTTAACTAGATGCAAAGCGTTCATGTTTGGAGGCGGTAATTATAATGAGCTAACTGAAGATATTGATATTGTCATATTCGGTTTACCCTCCGAAGAAGTACCTTATTTAATATGCCATATACAGAACTATCTCCAGGGACAAGATGGTAAACCACATGAGCCATATAACAAAAAAACCGGTTATACCGCTACTATTCTCCAGTCATCCTGGCAAAACAATAATATTGATTGGAATATTCTACCCGCACATGAAACTATGTTTTCACATGCTGCTTCATTAGATGTTGCCCTTGGTGCATGTTATTTTGATTTAAGTCAATTTTTTAATCAGCCTGATAATCAGGCTGAATTTGATCTGAACCATCTGAACCCATGGAAAATAATCTCTCCCTATCCAGCAGCACTGACTGCGTTAGACACTAAAGAAGTATTTACAATCGCTCCAGCAGAAACGCTGTTTAGAAAAGATCTTAGTGTTCTATTTAGAATCATAAAACTTTTAGCTAAAAATCCTGCTTTTTATATCAAAAATATTCTGGAAACGGGTGATGTAAAATATAGTATTAATGCGGCAATAGACAAATTGTTTTCCACACCAATAGACGAGAAAAATAACAATATAAATTTATTTGCAGATACCAATAGTATAAAGCCAAATAGATTACATCATGAAATCTCATTATTATGGTGTTCAGGGTATGCTGCGAAAAGTATATCTATTTTACAAAAATATTCTTTATTAGATAAAATATTTCCTGTGTTATCACAATTAACTCCAGAAAAAAGAGAATTTATAGACTATTTAATTGGCTCACTTGCTGAGAGTCAAGATGAAAATCCTAAAGATAAACTGAATTCATCAGCGGCTATACTCTATTGTGCAGTCCATTGGTATGAGCTGTATTTGGATCAATTAACGGGATCTCAAGCCACAGACACCGCCAAAATATTCTTTCAAAGTCGATATAAAGACACGACCAGTATACGACATAGACAATCTGAGTTTCTTACTAATATCTCAGCAGATATCGAGACCGTACAGAGACTTCGAAAGCAATATACGGCCTCACTCGTCGTCCCCGCGCAGGAGGCTCTTCGCGAAGAGGACAAGATTAGCGAAACAGAAACAGTACCATGCGAGGACAATTCTTCGTCGCAAACGATTCAAGATAACAGTATGGTAAAGGACAAGGACTTAGTGCCAAATAATAGTTATTTAATTGAGTTTCCTGCGTTGCCAACCCGACAGCCCATGAAAGATAAAGGCGCTCTCCTTCCATCAATGAATAAGGCAGATTTTAAACCGAAGAATATGCCCATTAAAACGGATGTTACGAATACTTGCACAATAAAAACACCAACATTATCAATCAATAAAATGCCTACAAATGGCATGATTAAACCAAGACGCTCCAAACATGAAAAAAATAAAGATAAAAAAGCCTATCGAGACAGCATAAAAAATCGTACTTTAGCCGCTTCATTAAATGACGTCAGTAACATTACGGCTCCACAGTCCATGGAAACATTACAATCCGCAAATTCAATAGAAAAAGACATCATCCCTACTGAACAGCCCTTAGAAACCAGTGATTCTCCAACGGATGTAACACAGATTGGTTCTTGGGATATAATTACACCCCTCAAAACAGACGCCACCTCATTCAAAAAACAAACGCCCTTGAAAAAGTCAATTTCAGCTCGTTCACTAGACCAAGATCTACAGAGTTCTTTCGAAGATCAATATACGGCCATTCAACAAGCTGTAGCAAACACACAAACATTTAGTGTTCTTATTATGACGGGAGACCCCATCCCGAAAACATTTCCGGACAATTTTAAATCAGGCTATATTTTTTCTCTCCAAATCACACTAAATTCCCCTGACTATTTTAAAGTATATTCTTTTAATAAAGAGCGACAAAGCCTCCAACCTCTACAAAAATACTTATTCACTAATGAGTACCTCGACTCCCTGCCGAGGATGCCCGAGATAGCAGAGATACCCTATGAAGATATAAAGCAAATCATCCCTGACTGTATATATGGAGTTAATCCAAAATATCAAATTCTGGAAAATTTATGCACTGCCACGATTGATAAACTGGAAAACATACAGCAAAACAAGTCGAAATATAAAAAATTATCCGTTGAGACCAAACGCAAACTCAATTTGTTTCTTGCGAAAGCATACTATCATCGGGGCAACGCCATATGTATATTAAGCGGACATGATCAAGAGGCATGCGAAGGAGATTACAACCAATCTGCAATACTGGCTCCTTGGTTGCCGGATAGGGACTTGGCCTTTTGGGCAATACGTAGAGTTGAGATGGTATACAATTTAAATATATTGAATGATTTTCTTCCTAAGTTTGATTATAACGACATATTTAAAGAATATGCGCAAAATCAAGAATCAGCAGTAAATTTTTATAAAAAAGCATTGGCTCTGGATCCTCATCATGTAGACATTCCTGCAGGAATAGCTGAAATGGAACGCATACAAAATCAATACGATGAACTGATGCAAAACAAGTTTTTATGGCTCAAAAATGCCATGGCTTTTCAACATGTTGGTAAAACACAGTGGGAAAAAAAAGAATGGCTATCTTCTGCTGAGGCTTACCATAATATTACTCAATTAGTTGCTGAAGAACCCTATGTAAACACGATAAATAACTTCCACCTGGCTGCCCATCAAGAATTAGCTAAAATATATGCTATATTACTTGATCAATTTATATCTCAATCTCAACCTGATCCTAAGAATGCACCACATATAAATCAATTGTTTTCTTCATATTATTCAAGCATGCAATATTTCACAGATCATACTTCTGCTCTTACGGGCAGCACCGATATTATGTTTGCAATGAATATTAGATGGGGAGATACAGCTAAACTGTATGGTGACGATAAAACTGCCAAATTAAAATATGAGGCTGCGGCCAAAAGCTATCAAGAAAACCACCAACCTCTCAGGGCTTGCGAATGTTTTGACTTAATTAACCAGCTAACCAATGTACCTGAGGCAGAGAAACTAAAAACCGTCGCCGAGGGCTATAAATGCAATAGACAATATACAAAAGCAATTAAATTTTATACCTTAATCAACCAACTTCCCACGACTACGGAGCAGGATAAACGTAAAAACAATGTGATTATTTCTACTCTAAACAATATTAATAAACGTGAAGAGACGCTTAAGAAAACAGCACCTTTAACCGAACTCATGCAATCAGGCCTCACGACCTTCTCAACCAATAGCAATAGCAATCCAAGTGCACCGAATGTAGGGTGGGCAAAGGAGCCAGCGGCGACGTGCCCACCGGTTGCAAGGTCATCACTTTGAATCTACTATTGCAAGCTATGCAATAATGCCACACAAACAATACCGACCGCAGGAGCAAGAATGAAACAATGGAACAACACATCATCCCCTGATGCTGTCGGACACCATGCAGCGCTTCAAGAACAAGCTCTCATCGCTATCCAACAAAACAACCTTCCTGGAGCCATTCAATTTATGCAACAAGCGGCCCAAGCGTCACCCTCCACCGCCTTATATCGACGTAACTTAGGCGAGCTTTTACGCAGAAAAGGGGAGTTTGATGCCGCCATTTCAGCCCACAGGATAGCCGTTGATCTTGAGCCCCAATCCTCTGAAAATCACTTTCACTTAGGCCTTGCATTATTCGACAACCATCAATACGACATGGCCATCGCACATTATCGCATGGCCTTATCATTCAATCTAAATTATGGGTTGGCATGGAATAACTTAGGCGCAGCACTTGAAAAGCTCGGCGATCAATCCAGCGCCAAAATGGCATATGCCGAGGCCATTTCGTTAAATCCTGCTCACGCTGAAGCTCAAAATAATATAGGTGTTATTTGCAGTGAACAAGGACAACTACACGACGCACGCAGACATTACGAAGCAGCCATTGCAGCAAAACCGGATTTTGTGGAGGCTCATTATAATTTGTCTTCTCTCAAAACATACACTAACGATGATCCACACTTGTTCATCCTGGAGTCCATCACACAGCAGGCCCATTCCCTCTCTGAGAACGCACGTATTCGCCATCATTTTGCTTTTGGCAAAGCGTTGGATGATACCGGACAGTTCGCGCGTGCTTTTCAAGCTTATGCTGAAGGCAACCGATTGCAGTCCGCACAAGAGCCTTGGGATGATACGCCATTACAAGCACTGGTCCAGCAGATCCCCCGGGTGATTACGGCATCATTTTTAAAAAAACCACGACAAACAAACGACCCTCGCCGACCCATTTTTATTGTTGGCATGCCCCGCTCCGGCACCACGTTAATTGAACAAATCTTAGCAAGTCATGACAGCATATATGGGGCAGGTGAATCAAGCATTTTAGATGAGGTAATCCACAGTGCGCGGGGTGCTGCGAAAAATACCCCCTTCACCACCTGGGTCGCGCAATTGACGGATAAGGAATTCGCCGCGCTGGGCAAAGCCTACTTGGATCGCACGTGGGAATTAGCTCCCGACAAAGACTATATTATTGATAAAATGCCTAGCAATTGTTTTTATGTGGGTATGATTTATCGCATGCTACCTGGCGCTAAAATCATTCATTCCATGCGTGACCCCATGGACTCATGCTTTTCCTGTTTTACACGTTTATTTAAGCAAAGCATGTCATTTTCTTATGATCAAGCCGCTCTGGGGCGATATTTCATGTATTACGCTCAGATCATGCAGCACTGGCATGCGGTTCTGCCGAAAGGATTCATCCTTGATCTACCTTACGAAATCATGGTAGCCGACCATGAAGCGCAGACAAAAAGGCTGCTGGACTTTATAGGACTCCCTTGGGATCCTGATTGTCTAAATTTTTATGATAATGATCGAATCGTGAAAACCGCAAGTCTGGCTCAAGTTAGAAAGCCTATCTATCGCACGTCAGTCAAACGCTGGGAACATTTTGCCGATGAATTGCAAACGCTCAAGCAAATTGTGGATCCTTATCGAGTCGCCTACCCTATTATGGACGTCTGATTATGACACTCATGGAATACCCAGCAACAGCAGAACAGAGCATTTTGACTTTAGACAACGCCATGATGCTCGCAGTTCAATGGCAGAGTGAGGGACAATTGAGCCGTGCTGAAACGATCTTAAACCGCATATTGCAAGTCAATCCAACGCATGCCCATGCCTTGCATTGCCAGGGGGTGATTGCACATCAAACCGGAAAAATCCACTTGGCCATTCAATTCATTCAGCGAGCCTTGGCCAGTGATCCAATGGTCGCATTGTTTCACAGTAATTTAGGAGAAATGCATCGCCAAGTACAGGCCATTGACTTAAGCATTGCGCATGGTCAACGCGCGGTTGAGCTCGACGCTCAATCTGCCACGGCCGTATCCAACTTGGGCATTGCATATTATGATGCAAAGCAATACGACCTGGCAGAGACCTGTCACAAACGTGCACTTGCATTAAATCCTCAACAGAGCAACTCTCTTAATAACATGGGCAGCTTATACAAAGAACGTAAAAACACAGCTGAGGCCATACGATTTTACCAAGCAGCCATTGCCTCATCACCTAACTTTGCAGATCCCCTAAATAACCTAGGGGCAATACTTGTGATTGAACAGCAATTCAATCAAGCGCTTGAACTTCTCAGTCGAGCCATCACGCTTTCTCCTGCCTTTGCTGACGCCCATTGTAACATTGGCTTTGCCTTCCATGGCTTGGATAATTTTGACGCGGCGCTGATCCACTTTCAACGAGCACTTCAATTAAAACCCCACTATGCGGAGGCCTACATTGGCCTTAGCAAGGTACATTGCGCCAGGTTCGAACTTGAACTGGCTGAAAATCATGCCCGTAAAGCCATTGAAATAGATCCCGGCACAGCAGAATTCTATCAATGCCTAGCTGAAATTTATATTGAACGGGGTGAGTCTACCCAAGCACTGGCCTATTTTGACCACGCCATAACACTGGATCCATCATCAGGCATTGCTCGTATTAGCAAAGGAAATTTATTAGTAGAGCTTGGAGAATCAGATGCAGCAGAAGCTCTGTTCACTCAAGCCCAACACGATCAATCAACGAACACGCAGTTATCTGCTCATTATAGTTTAGTCCACCTGCGCACGGTTAAACCATCCGACCAAAGCATACAAGCCTTATTATCAATGGCCACCAACATGGAAAACATGGCTCCAAAACAACACGACTATTTACATTTTTCTCTGGGAAAATGTTATGACGACACCGGCGAGTGGACATTAGCGTTTGAACACTTCAAGCAAGGTTGCCAACTCAAGCGTAGCCGCATCATTTACAATACCAACGAACAAGCCCAATTTGCCCAGCGCATCATCGCCTGTTTTACCGAAAAAACGATTGCATCCTTACGAGAGTCCGCCAATCTTTCTGCCTTACCCGTGTTTGTTTTGGGCATGCCACGTTCTGGCACTACCCTCATAGAACAAATCATTGCGAGTCACCCCAGTGTATATGGTGCAGGCGAGCTGAGCCATTTAAGTACGCTAACTCACCGCCCCATTGAAAGCGCGGCTGGCCCACAAAGTTATCCTGAGAACATTCACTATTTAACACCCACCGCCTGCCGCGCCATCGCCGATGAATACCTGTCCTGCCTGCAGCGCTACGCGCCCACAGCCACTCGCATCACCGACAAAATGCCAGCCAATTTTATCACCATTGGACTTATTCATGCATTACTTCCCAACGCGAAAATCATTCACGTTGAACGCAATCCAATAGACACCTGTTTGTCTTGCTACACCAAACTATTCAGGAATGGACAACTGTTCTCCTATGATTTAACTGAACTGGGTCATTTTTACGCTATTTATAGACGCTTAATGGCCCATTGGCGTCATATACTTCCTGCCAATTCATGGCTTGACATCCGTTACGAAGACGTTGTCACCGATCTGGAATCAGAAGCCAGGCGCCTCATTGCCTATTGTGACCTTGAATGGGATCCCGCCTGCCTCTCGTTTCATAGCATGAAACGACAAGTTCGCACAGCAAGCCTCACACAAGTACGACAACCCATTTACACATCCTCGATTGAACGCTGGCGCCGCTTTGAACACGAACTTGCACCGCTTATACAGGTTTTAAGTGACAACGCATGCCTGTAGGTCGGGCCAAGGCCCAACCTACAGTAACTACCAATTTGGTATGAATTGGTAGTTAATTGGTAGTTGGTACCGAACTTCAGGTTATGTTCTGTATACGCTGCTTTAAATCAACAGAAGCAACAAAAGTAAAGGACTTGCCTTGCTTATGTTTTAAAAACAAGCCTAGATCGGATAATTTTAACAAGTCAGTTCGTGCAGTATCATAGGTAATATTGTGGGATTGACGATGACTTTCGATTCGATAATGCATATGCGGATGCTTTAAGGCATGCATGATGAGTGCAATTTGTCGAGGGTTAATTTTGTTTTGTAAAGCTTGATTCGCATAAATCAGGTTTTCAGTTTCACTTATCTCACGACTTTGCTCGTTGATATATTGATGTAATGATTCAATTGATTTCAGAATTACATCAATCTGGTGGATAACAAAATACGTTGTATCATTATCATCTGTTTCAGTATACAGATAGGCTCGTGCATATTGGGTGGCGGCACGTTTAATGACTTCAGAAATGGAAATAAACTCCATCAACCAATAACCTTGATGGGCCATTGACCAATAAAATAATGCGCGCGCGGTTCGACCATTGCCATCGACAAAAGGATGATCATACGCCAGCATAAAGTGCAGTAAAATTGCTTTTATAATTGGATGCATAAAAACTCCATCCTGATCTTCTTTCGCATTTGCAAATTCACAGATTATTTTTAACCGTTCACTCAGTTCTTTATAGTCAGGAGGTGTATGCAGTATTTGATCCGAGTTATCCCAAATATGAACATCGTTCGACGTTCTTAACGCGCCCGCAGTAGCTGGGTCTTCCATAGTGTCTTTAGTAATAATTCGATGTAATTCTAAAATAATATCAGGGGTAAGTGCTTCATTTTTAATATCACGTACAAATAGCATTGCTTGATAGTTATTAAAAATCATTTTTTCACTAAAATCTCGGGGCTTACGATTGGTACGTAACATTTCCTTGGCCACTTTACGTGTTGTCGATGCCCCTTCCAACTGACTTGATGTAATTGATTCTTCTATTAATGATTGAATCACATAAGCATCTTTCATGTGTTTATTCAAAACCAGTTCGGAGCTTTGAACATAATTTCCTGAACTCCGATCAATAGAGTGCAATTTATATAACACAGTATCCGGTGTAGCCAAAACAAAAGGTTTTTTATTTTTATCAACAAAAGGCAAGACCGTATATAAAGCTTTTCGCGCAAATTTCACTGCAAACCACCATTGTTCATGCGAGAAATCAAAAGGGGGCAATAAGTGTCTTAGTTTGTCCCAATGCAAATATTCCCCTTTATCACTTGTAGCTCGCATGATCTTGTTGTCTTGCATAAATAAAGCAACAGACAATAGTTTGTCATACTCAAGCTTTTCAGGGGGACTCATTGGGATTTTCATGTGCTTCCTCATCTACTTATTATTAAATACCAATTTAAAAATAATTGGTATTTAACAGTAAGTATAGATCATCTAGATAGTGATTACCATTTTCAACTACCAATTGGGTAGTAATTGGTAGTTGATTGGTAGTTCGTCATAAAATAAAATGTCCTACCCATGGTGAACAGTTCCTAAGTTAAGGCGCCCAGTCTGTTGCCCAACAGCAGACATGATCAAAGGTTGGCATGACTTTGATATCCGGTTTATTTGAATCAGGAAACCGTCTGGCATAGGAAAAAGCGACCGCTTTTGGGACCACGGTATCGTTGCCCCCCACCCAATGCGTCTGAGGGATCGACGCCAGAGCTTCCCACGCATCAGCAGGATTAAGAGAACCACGCAGGGGAGTTAAACTGTTTTGACGAACCCAGTAATCAATATCCAGGGTCCCTGCAATGGTTATCAATCGAACAACATCTGCGCGCCTTGCTGCCACAAGGGCTGCAACTGCACCCCCACCGGAATAACCTGCCAAGGTAATTTTTTTTGCGTGATAGCTTTTTTTTAGGTCATCAACGGCTTGATTAGTTGCTTGAATTATTTCAGGCGAAAATCGTAAACCTGTCCAATAATCCGACCGACATCCCCCCCATTCCGATCCAAAAACAAACTGACAGGGCCGGGCCAAATAAACCACCTGCATGTGTTGTTTATCATGAATGGCGATCTCAAGCCCGGTAGGTGTGATTGGCGTTGGATTATCGGATGGCGTATCAGCTGATATCCAGGCTAATCCATCGCCCTCAATGTAGATGGTCAGATCTTTAGCGGCTGGCATGGGTTTAGACCCATACGCTTTAAAAGTAAACTCTGGTGTATGAACAGTACGCGCTGTCCATCCAGCAACAGTCGCGATGCGTGCAGCATGCACTGCTCGCGACTCAGCTGACGGCGGAGCAGATCGCACGCACCCATGCAACCATAAGCTGCATAACAAGATGATCGACCCATTTAAGAGGTTGCCACCACGCCATTTGTACATACTGTACCTGCTGCATTGCAAATACTCTTGCATGTAGGACCATAGGAGCTGGTGCTGGTGATTAGGGTATCAGTAATGCTTGTGACAGGTATGCCACCAACTTCAGGTCCAAACCACTCTTGTGAGCAATCACCTAATGTCGAACAAAATGTGACGGTAGTATCTCCAGAGGTGTAACCCAGACCGGTAATGAATCCAGTTCCCGTGAACGATATAGGGCCATCGGTTGCGGCAGTTAACGTAGCCCCAGAAGTTCCCAGCCCGCATGCACTACCCGCAACAGTAATGGAATAGTCGCGAGAACCCGTGCTAGAGTTGGCATCTGTTGCAGTAATAGTGAACGGATAAATAGCAATCGTAGTTGCGTCACCAGAAATAAGCCCAGTAGACGAATTCAGCGATAATCCTGTTGGTAATGATCCTGAGGTCACCGTGTAAATATAAGGAGATACTCCACCACTCGCTGTCACAGTCTGGCTATAAGCCGTATTCTGAACGGCGGCAGGAAGCGAGGATGGAGAAATAGATACTAGTGTGCCACCGCTCAAAGAAATAGATTTGCATGCCTCCTGACTAACAGAAAACAAACAGTATCCGTTACTATATGGAACGCAGTCGACGCCTGAATTAGCTATTGTATAACCTGCGGTATTAACCTTAATCCCGGCACTCGAATATTGATGATTTGGTACGGCACATATATTTAAGCTTAAAGCATTGAGATCATAAGACTGACACGATATAGCGCCAACGCCATTCAAGCATAGTGTGACATTAGCCGAACCTGCTGTACCCGTTGCAGAAACATCAAACAACAAACCACTAGCAGCGAATAGCGACTGAGATGCTATCAACAACAAACCAAAAATCCCATTTCTTAAATATTTCATAAGTTAATCCATAAGTATAATTAAAGTGTAATGGAACACATTAAAGCATTCGCATAATCATTTCCGGTATTCAAAGTATTAAGCACTTGAGTATTGTTCGCACTGAAACCACCCTGCCCTAAATAAAAGAATTTATAGCCACATTCCAGTGGTGCATTGCCAAAAACATCATTAATCTTGATCCCCAGACCGGTCATCACACTAAACGTTGTAGTGGTCTGTCCTGAGAAGATGTTGTCTGGAATGGTGACACCATCAAGCGAGTGCTCACGAAAATTGCTCGTGTGCATGAAATTAGGTCCGACGCCCAAATCAACAGTTACGGCATAGCGAGGAGACTTTGTTTTAATGATAGACTTTGCAACCGCATAAACGGGATAGTGCGTGATATTGTAGCCATAAGATAAATTTGTAAATAAGTTTTCTTGAACCACATCACCAGAGATACGGGTCTTGGCAAGATAAAAAGCATTCACTCCATAGACCATTTTGAATAAATCTTTATCTTGACCATCAACAAAATAACCTAAACCTGCCAAAACATTACCGCTTTGACGGTTCGTCACAGTAAAATTATCACCTATTAAATTTTCAATGCTTATATGTTGCTGCTTCCCTTCATCGCCCCAATAGCCACCCAGTTGAATAACCGCATGCCCATGAGTTAATTGATTTTTGAAATCAAAAGAAAAAGCCTGGGTTGTTATAGACAATAATGCCGCTATTGAGATCAATCTCATTGATACCTGATAAAAAATCATATTTTCGTCCTTAATTTCTAAATATCTTCCATAATTGAAATTTCAACATATACTTTATTCATATTTGACTTTACAAGTCAATATATATAAATAAAGAATAAATGAATCCCTGACATGACGTTAAACCTTATACCTGACAATTGCTGAAAAGACGCCACTGTAGCCATTGTTACCCGCTTGAAGATCATAATTCAGATTAAGTGCAAGAGGACTTGCCTGCTTTGTGACGGTCATACCGACTCCGCCACGAAATACAGCCCCATTGTATTGAATACCATAGGTTGAAAAACTGGGCCCACCGGCAATAAAAGTGGCTATGGTGGAGGGTTGATTGTTCAAGACATCATAGGCGATGCCGGCATGTGCAGTCAGAGTAAGGTTTTGCTGATTTTTAAGGGTTGCAGCAAGATAGGCCACATTAGCATTGGCACCCAGCACAAAAGAGTTATTACCGTTTGATTGCACGCTTAAATCCATGATCGAACCCGATTCAGTATAATTGCCCTGATTGATATAGAGATAACTGGCATTTAACGCGGGCGTCAAGACTAGTCGCTCATTCACCGCAAAACTTCGTCCCAGCTCTGCACTCAGATTTGTAAACCAGCTGTTATAGGATCCTTTTGCAGTGCTATCAAACAGCGGAAGTGCACGTTTCGTGTCATTGTTCCCAAAACCTGCCAACCCTTGCCCGGCAAGGTAGGTGTGCTTGGGTAGCCATTTGCTGGCATAGATAATAGCCTGGTACTCGTCACTATCAATGGATTGCCCACTCAACACCGATTTACCATCAATTTTATCATTACCCGCAGCCAAGGCTCCACCCAGCATCAAATCATTAGACAATGCGATGTCTTTCCCAACCACCACGCCATAGGCTCGGGCATTATACCCATTCACCGTGTTGCGTTGATTTTGCGTCATGTTCGCCCCATAAGGCTTCACCCACACCTTGCCGGGCTGATAAAGCATGGCATCCCCCGATGATTGACCACGCACGGTACTCCACATAGGAAGAACATCAATAACGGCTCGGGTAACCAATTGTGTCACTTGAAAATTTTCATTGATTAATTCAGGCGTGGACTGGCTAGCCGCATTAGAGAAATCAATTGCTGTTGGCACTACGGCATACGGGCTAAAACTCGCGTTGCCCGCAGTGACTTGTCCAATGATAACTGACGCCGCATTCGCACAATAACTCCCATTGCAGGCCGAGCCGGCATTGGGATTAATGTTAATGGTAAGATTCACGCCATTGATGGTTGAATTGGTTGCGCCGGTAAACTGCCATAGAAAGCTATTGTCTGTGACGGTGTAGCCATCCGTTGGAGGAGTCAGGGTGCCCGCTAGCAAGACATTAGACAAAACATCTCCATCCTGAAACGAGGAACCCGATTGTAATTGAGCATCAAACGCTCCACTGGCCAATAGGTTCGCTGTGCCCGTCACGGCTAATTGACCATAATTTCCGGTGTTTTTAGCGCCAATTTGAAGGACACCCGTTGACGCTTGGGTATAATTCCCCTCAATCATTTGCAGCGTTCCATTGGCAACGGATAAAGTACCCGCATTATCAACAGTGCCAGTAGTGATTGTATTAGCCATATTAAAAACAGCACTTGATGCAATATTGAAATCCTGCACTTCAAAATTGCCCTCACTGGTAAACATAGAACCGGAGGTGACATTGAATGTTGTGCCTACAGCATCTACGTCACCGATGATGCGGGCGCTTTGACCAACAATGTCTATATTACTAACCGTGCTGTTAGCATCCACCGAAATCGCCTTACCGCTGCCCTGAATTGTTCCACTATTAGTGATGCTGCCAGTTACGGTTGAAGTACTTCGAACCCTGATGCCCGTACTATTATTGCTAACAATAGACCCACTATTGGACAGACCGCCACTAACCAATGCATTGGTGACAAGCAAAATACCAAAGCCATTGGCGTTAATCGACCCACTATTGGACAGGCCGCCGCTTACCGTTGAGTTGTTAACCTCAATGCCTGTACCACCAACATTAATCAAGCCACTATTAGAGATATCCTGGTTGACTTGTGATTGACCTACTACAATCCCTGAACCAGTTGAACTGCCAATTGAACCACTATTGAAGATGCCACCGGTTACTGATGAGCCGTCCAATGAAATACCTGTACCATCTGCGTTAATCGATCCACCATTGGAGATATCGCCAGTTACTGTTGAGTTGCTTTTAACACCAATACCTTGAGCTAAACTACCACTTGCGCTAATTGAGCCGCTGTTGGAGATGCCGTTGTTTACCATTGAGGAAGTTTTAACACCAATACCTTGAGCACCACCACCACTTACACTAATCGATCCACTATTGAAGATGAGTCCACTTACTGTTGAGTTGTTAACAACACCAATACCCTGCACAGTACTACTACCACTTACACTAATCGACCCACTATTGAAGATGTTTCCACTGACTGTTGAGTTGCTAACACCAATACCTTGAGCACTACTACCACTTGCACTAATTGACCCGCTATTGGATATATCACCATTTACCATTGATGTAGAATGAACCCCAATTCCATCACGACCTGCATTAATCGTCCCACTGTTGGTAATGCCGCCGTTTACTGTTGTAGACGTGAAAAGAGCTATGCCTCCCCCTCCACTAATCATCCCAATATTGGTTATGCCACCGTTTACTGTTGCGTCGGTAATCCCAATACCCGCACTACCTCCTTCAATCATACCACTATTGAATATGCCGCTGTTTATTGTTGAATCCTGGATAGTCATACCCTCTGCACTTGAGATAATAGACCCACTATTAGTGATGCCATTTATTGTTGAGTGGTTGGTGATAAACATACCTCTACCATCTGCATTAATCGATCCACTATTGGAGATACTACCTGAAAGTGATGATGCTGATAAAATTGAAATGGCTGTCCCAGTCGCATTAATCAATCCCCCAGCCTCAACAGCAATGAAAGAAGGCGAAAGTGGCACGTAGCCATCCATACGAATCCCACCAATCGTGCCGCCATTTGCGACAGTTATACTTGAACAGGTTGTAAAAGCATAAACACCTGGGATTGAGGAGCTAATTATTATTGGGCATGTGGTGGCTAGCGCCCCTTCAGCGCTTAGGGCAAGCACAGCCGCCGCAGTAGCTTTAAGTGCGATTGCATTTATGTTCATCGAGGAACGGTAACGTTTTCTATTTACTTCCATATGATTGCTCTCCAATACTGCTCTGCTAAATTTTTATAAACCATCATACTAAGCAAGATCCAGTCTTGTCCAATACACACTCCAGAGTTGCTTACACTCAAATGATAAAGGTATACTGCCTGCTTATAATCCCACCTGTGAGATCACTGTTGGTCTATCATGAATAATAAAGTAGCTGTCATAACGGGTGCTGCAAGTGGCATTGGCTTGGCATTAGCAAAAGCATGCATTATGGATGGTATGAATGTAGTGATGACTGATATTAATGAGTCTGCTTTAGACGATCAGATAAATCAGATCAAGCAGATGGGTATATCAATGCACACTGACATTCTGAGCGTGGTTTGTGATGTCAGCAATAAAGGGCAGGTTGAGCAACTGGCAAAACAAACGCTAGCGCATTTCGGTCGAGTTGACTTACTGATCAACAATGCGGGTATTATTGGCCATCTTGCACCCGTCTGGGAATTAAGCACTGACAATGTTCGTCACGTTCTTGATGTTAATTTGTACGGAGTTCTACATTGCGTGCAGGCATTTCTTCCCTTGATGTTTGAACAACCCCACCGCTCTCACATAGTCAATATGGCCAGTGCTTATGGTTTATGCAGTGGGTCTCAGGTAGCCGCTTATGCCATGTCAAAACATGGCGTCGTTGCGCTGTCAGAGTCGCTGTATTTTGATCTCCAGCGGTTGCAGAAACCAATCGACATCTCGGTGGCTTGTCCTTCTTTTATTGATACCCCGCTACTGGTTAATTCAGCACAGTTCAACAGCTCTGGTTTACACAGTAAAATGGAAGATCTCATGACGCGCTGTCGCTCTGCAGAGGATGTTGCTGAGTGCATTATGCGAGAAATAAAAAATAAAACGTTTTATATTCTTCCAGACAAAGAAGTTAAAAGCTATTGTGAGCAACGTGCTCAGACAATTATGGAACAAACCATGCCCTATGCGCATGGTTTAGAAAAAATATTGACTTATTTGAGTAAATCGGTGCCCTAATACCAGCCCCTGACAATCCATGTCTGCAATAACGAAATAGTCGCAATCAACACAGCACCGAGGACGAACCAGCGAAAACTGGCTAAATCACTGTTTGGCAACTCTTCCCGGAACACATTTAACAAAATAGAACCAGCCAAGAAAGCCGTCATAAACGCTACAAACAACACACGCACCGGATCAAACATCGCGGATAAAAACCAGCCTGTGAATAAGGCGATGCTCAAAAAAATCCGCCCAAGATGATTAAATCGCAACGGGTACATGCGGCTGAATTTACGATCGGTCAACACAAAATGCAATGCCATGGCAAAGGTAAATAATACTGTGTAGGTTATGCCGGTTAAAGCCCGCAACGACATGGTATAAGTAATTAATATGTTATAAATGGAAAACATGACGAGGTGCAATAAATAAATTCCCCGGTTGTCATGCTGCGCCGTCTGATACCGCTCGGCAAATAAATCAAATCCATAATAAATAAGAAAACCAATCAAAGCCACAAGATAGATCGACACCTCGGTAAAGGATGTGAGCCATTGTTTTTGTATTAAATATTCACCAATGGGCTTGTTGTACTCTACAAGATTGGGGAGCATATCTAAAAAAACGTAAGCCACAGACACGCCACCAGCAAAGGAAATAAAGGCCTTGCCTTTGCCGGGCAATTGCCTTGAAAACCAAGGGCTGAGTGAGTGTGACAGAATTAAGACCAGTGTTGCTGAAAAGGCTATCCATACATAAGACTTGTTAATCCATAACATGATTGGGCTCCAGGCTGTTATTTATGCAATTCCTAACTTCATGGTGGGCACGCTACGCTTTGCCCAACCTACTTTAACTTTGCCTATGTGAGAGTTGCACCCTGCCCACCATGAAAGTTGAGAATGGCGTATTATTTAGCTTCAGATTCTTTAACCGGACAGGAAATACAGCTCGGTGCATCCATTGCGTTCAATTCCTCATTCCCATAATAATTAATTCCCATTTTAATCCGTTCACGGTCGTTCTGTTTGCGCCAGATATTGGTATCACGCAGGGAATATACACAGCCACAATATTCCTGTTTATAAAAATTTTCGCGCTTGGCAATTTCATACATGCGTGATGACCCACCGTTTTTTCGCCAGTTGTACGTCCAATACTCCATGCCAGGATAACGACTGGCAGCCCGAATACCAGAATCATTAATTTGGTTCATGTCTTTCCAACGCGATATGCCTAATGAGGTGCAAATGACAGGGAATCCATGTTCATGAGCGTATAACGCAGTGCGTTCAAACCGCATGTCAAAGCACGTTGTGCAACGCTTGCCACGCTCTGGTTCCATTTCCTGTCCCTTGACGCGCTCAAACCAATTGTCTTTGTCATAATCAGCGTCAACAAACGGGATGGAATGCTTTTCTGCAAAGGTGACATTTTCCTGCTTGCGGGTTTCATACTCTTGCACGGGATGAATGTTTGGATTGTAGAAGAAAATGGAAAAATCAATTTCGGATACAACCAGGGCTTCCATTACTTCTCCTGAGCAAGGTGCGCAGCATGAATGCAGTAATAATTTGTCAGCCCCGTTGGGTAGTACTAACTTTTCGCGTTCAACCATGGTTTTTACTCCGCTTTGACATTATCTGGCAACTTAATAAAATGCTCGCGATAATACACCAGTTCCATTATCGAATCCTTAATATCATCCATCGCCAAATGCTTGGATTCTTTCTTGATTCCAGCGACCAACTGCGGGTGCCAACGCAAAGCCAATTCTTTTAAAGTACTAACATCCATATTACGATAATGAAAAAATGCAGCCAGTTCCGGCATGTAATTGCATAAAAATCGTCGATCCTGACAAATGCTGTTGCCACACATGGGCGATTTACCTTTATCAACGTATTTCTGCAGAAATTCAAGCGTCGCTTTTTCAGCGTATGACTCGGTTACCCCACTTTCCCGCATACGAGTCACCAAACCGGACTTGTTATGCTGCTTGGTGTTCCATGAATCCATGCCAGTAATCCGCGCTTCGGGTTGCTGAATGGCCAATACAGGGCCTTCAGCCAGTATGTTCAAATGGAGATCCGTGACCAGCGTTGCTATTTCAATAATACGGTCTTCTTCAGGACTAAGACCTGTCATTTCCAAATCTATCCAAATTAAATTTTGCTCGTTTTTCATTATTTATCCTGAAATAAGGGTTGTGCTTGAATGACCGCAACCCGACGTTCATGCAAAGCAACCTTAATTGCCTCACCCTCGTAACCTTCTTCAACCAACGATTTAGCACTGATTTTAGTGCATTCTTTAAATAAAGATCGCCAATCATCTGCCTGTTTATAGTCAACCGCTCGCCCAACCCCACGCGCATCCGCCTCACAAACAAGCAATAACTTCTCAAATAACTCTGGCCGTCGAAACGCATCGGTTTGTTCCATTGTTCGAACAAGGGTGCTGGCACGTAATTCATACAATCGATGAATGGTTAAATGAAACCGCGAAGCCATGAGTGCGAATTTACGGTAATCAACTGGAATCCGCAGTCGTTGACACAGGTTCTCAATGACTGGCAAACCACGGGTTTCATGACCACGGTGTGATGGCCATTCAGATACAGGTGTACAGCCCTTACCCAGATCATGCACCAACGCTGCAAAACGGATCATGGGGTCATCTGACAATACAACCGCTGCCTGCAATACCATCAACGTGTGAATTCCACTATCAATTTCTGGATGGTAATGCTGGGTATTGGGAACACCAAACAGTACGTCCAATTCCGGTAAAACGACCTGCAAGGCACCACACGATCGCAGTACAGTGATAAATACATCCGGATTTTTTTCCTGTAAACTGCGCTGCCACTCCTGCCACACCCGCTCCGCAACCAAATGCGCCAATTCACCACGCTTTACCATATTATACATTAAAGCACGTGTTTCATCTGCCACTTTAAAACCCAAATGATGGAAGCGTGCTGCAAAACGAGCTAATCGCAATACGCGCACGGGATCTTCAACAAACGCGGGCGATACATGACGTAGAATTCTGGCACGCAAATCGTCCTGTCCGTGATAAGGATCAATCAATCCTCCTGCCTCATCCATCGCCATGGCATTGATGGTTAGATCACGACGCGCCAGATCGTCTTCAAGAGTGACATCCGGATTAAAATCACAGGTAAACCCATAATAACCCGGCCCCATCTTTCGCTCCGTCCTAGCCAAAGCGTATTCTTCACGCGTGACAGGATGCAAAAAAACCGGGAAATCGCGCCCGACTTTTTGATAGCCCTGTTTAATCAAATCCTCAGGCGTTGAACCAACCACCACCCAATCGCGTTCATTCACGGGATAGCCGAGTAATTGATCGCGAACCGCCCCACCCACCAAGTATGCTTTCATTAATATTGTTTTACCCTCATACTTCACGTTTTACAATGATTACGATTATAGTCTATGATTTTACCATGAGTAAAAGACGAATAAGCCATCAGCAGTCGGCGCGCATCGAAAAAAAACAACGCAACTATCGCAAACCCGCGGAAACAGGGCATCCTATTACTACGTCTGAGGGTTTAGTCATCAAACGCTTTAGCCGTCATGCGCAAATAGAGAACGACCAGGGCGATCGCGTTAATTGTTCAATACGCCCTACTCTTGGTACTTTGGTGGCCGGTGATCGCGTTGTATGGCAGACAGAAGGCCACGGCCAAGGCGTTGTAGTTAGTCGCTATCCGCGCATATCCGTACTCGGGCGTCCAGATAAACGTGGCCAGCTACGACCTGTTGCTGCAAACATTACACAAGTCATGATAGTGGTTGCACCCAAACCCGAAATTTCTTGGCCACTGTTGGATAGTTATCTCGTCATGACAGAATATTTAAACCTGCGTGCCTGCATCGTATTAAATAAAACCGACCTTGCATCGGACAAACTACGCGAAGAACTGCGAACGTATTACACAACACTGGACTATCCCATTCTATTCACAGGTCGAGATCAACTTGAAGGCTACAAACAACTACAAACAACGCTCAACAACCAAACCAGCGTATTTGTAGGTCAATCAGGCGTTGGCAAATCATCCCTAATTGCGCAAGTACTTCCCGAAGAGTCTTCAACCATACACGTAGCCGAAATATCCGTTAAAAGCGAACTAGGCTGCCATACCACCAGCAATTCATGCTTCTATCATCTACCCAGTGGTGGCGCTTTAATAGACTCCCCTGGTGTACGTGAGTTTGGTTTATGGCACATGCCTGCCATAGAAATCGCGAAAGGTTTCCGTGAATTCAAACCCTATTTATCAAAATGCAAATTCCGGGATTGTAATCACCGCGACGCACCGAACTGTGCATTGCTTGAAGCGGTAAAAAATAAGTCAATAACGCGCCAACGTTACGAAAACTATGTTAAAATCAGTACACAATTTGCAAAATAAGATATTTATCATGTTCAAGTACTTTTCTTTCTCTAATATTGCAGCAGGATTTGTTGCCGTTCTCGTGGGTTTCACAAGCTCCGCCGCGATTGTATTTCAAGCCGCGACCGCAGCAGGTGCCTCACCAGCTGAAATTAGTTCATGGCTGTTCGCACTGGGTCTGAGCCTTTCTTCAACATGCATCGGACTGTCTTTATATTATCGTCAACCCATTTTAACCGGCTGGTCCACGCCTGGAGCGGTGTTGCTGGTAACGAGCTTATCGGGTGTACCCATGCCAGAGGCAATCGGCGCATTTATGTTTGCAGCTTTTTTAACGATAATAGCCGGGGTTACAGGACTCTTTGAAAAAATTATGGTACACATTCCACGCGCACTGACCTCAGCAATGCTGGCGGGTATTCTGCTGCATTTTGGAATGAATGTGTTTGTTTCAATGCAGGATCAGTTTTCATTGGTTTGCACCATGCTCGTGACATACTTGATTGGAAAACGCTATTTCCCGCGTTATGTCATCATTCTGGTACTAATAACAGGGACTTGCGTGGCAACAATGCAAGGGTTATTTCAGTTAGATAATGTCCACTTTGCATTTTCAACCCCAATATTTACACTCCCTGTGTTTACAACGTCCACACTAATTAGCGTTGGCATTCCCCTGTTTATTGTCACCATGACATCACAAAATGTACCCGGGATTGCGGTAATCAATGCATCAGGCTATAAGCCACCCATTTCTCCATTAATCACTTGGGTAGGCATATCAACGTTTATCTTCGCACCCTTCGGTTGTTATTCAATCAGTTTGGCTGCCATAACCGCTGCGATTTGCACCGGACAAGAAGCTGACAGCAATCCAGCCAATCGATATAAATCCACCCTGATTGCCGGTTTCTGCTGGTTATTAATCGGCTCATTTGGCGCCACCATCGTCGCATTATTCTTTGCTTTCCCACGCGAGCTAACCATGGCCCTTGCTGGCCTGGCCATTTTCAGCACTATTGGCAGTAGTCTTAAAGTAGCAATGGAAGAAGACTCTCAACGCGAACCCGCCATTATCACCATTCTGGTTTCAGCATCAGGCATCACATTATTAGGGATTGGTGCTGCATTCTGGGGATTATTTGCTGGCATGCTGGCATGGTTCTTGTTGCATTGGAAGAAAAAAGCAGTTCCGGTTGTTGGCAGTGTGGCTTAACCAGTTTACTCCGATCCGTTCGGGCTGAGGAGAGGCGGTAACCTCGTCTCGAAGCCTTGGTACATAAGCTTCGAGACGGTGTTACCACACCTCCTTCCAATGAACTTCCTTCCTTATTCCCTTCTCCCCAGGCATGGGGAGAAGGTGCCCAAAGGGCGGATGAGGGGTTGCCTGTGCGAAGTTCGTTCTCGATGTTTGCCCACAAGGGCTAAAATACTCAGCCCGAACGGATCGGAGTAAATATTTGGAGCAATCCTTAACTTAC
>JABDAB010000022.1 GCA_013289415.1 Gammaproteobacteria bacterium | reverse complement strand
CCTCAGGATAGGCCTTATTCATCACAACATGCAAAAGTCGGGAAAACGGCAACCGGTAGCGGTTATCGCGAGAAACGCCTGCTCGCACAGCAACAATCGACCTGTTTGATTACGGAGTCACTATTAATTCGCTGATTGTTAAACCATTGATCAATAGATGCGTTTGTGTATAATATAAGTACATTTCATCGATGGCTGCTTAATATGCCCGTTCCATTAGATATTTTAGATAAACTTCGCAAGAATGATCCTTCACTTGTTCATTTAAATATAAGTTCTAACGTCACTTTACATTTTTCACAATCTGAACACGCATATATTGCATTACGCGGAGACGAAAATGAAAGACTTACTGATGTGGACATGCTCCAATTATGTGAGGCATTAACCAATAATACCTGCCTAAAATCTCTCAACCTTAATAAAAACAGGGTGGGATCTTTAGGAATAGCAGCACTTGCTACAACAAAATTAGAAGGACTCTCTATTAGCCAAAATGGATTGAATAGTGACTGTATCGATGCGTTGATGTTGAGTAAAACGTTAACATCGCTTGATGTCTCTGGGAATATCTTAACAGATGCGGATATTGAAAAGCTTGCGAGACAGTCGCGATTAACTTCTGTGGATGTTAGTTACAATATAGTTGGTCCATTATCTATGACCGCTTTTGGTTTGAATACAACGCTTACAAAACTCTCTATCAAAGAGACTGGATTTGTAAGGCGTGGGCAAAGATACATTGATCTTTCTCCACTTAGATTTAATACGACGCTAAAATGTTTGGAATTATGTCGGAACCCTATTACTACCCTTGAAGCACTTTCAGGACACCCTGAACTTGAGGCGCTTAATCTTGAGGAATGTAGCATAGGAACGAATGATGTTGATGATATTCGCCCTATTTCTCAAATACCTAAGCTTTCATGGTTGAGTCTTCGACAAACTGAATCTAGAAGAAGAGATACTGACCATATAGCTGAGTTACTTGCGAACCTTCCGCTTTTGTATCTTGATATCAGTGAGACAGAAATGAGTGCTTTGGGTGCTAAAGCGCTGGCTAGAAGCACGACACTGATAACGCTCATAGCAAGTAAGAATTACATAGGTATATGTGGTCTTATAGCACTTGCAGAAAATAAAAATATCACACATCTTGATATAAGCAAAAACAATTTTAAATCTGGCGTTTCCTCAAAACCTGAAATTAGACGAAGAAATTATCAGGAAATTCCTGATTATATACTTAATTTTCCTGATGAGATTAATGTTGCTCTTATGAAGGCTTTTGAACAGAACATGACATTAAGAGTGCTTAATATGAGTAACATGCACAATCCATACAATGCTTATATTACAGACGAAAGATTAGCAAGTTTCATCAAAAATAATACCACCGTTCTAACGCTTGATATAAGCCATTTTGCTTATGCAGTGACAACTCTTGTCCTTGATGGACTTGCTGAAAATAGAACGATTCGGGAAATTACTTTTACTTGTAATTTAGAGAGAAAAGAAAATCAAAATGCATTAGCTAAAAATCACAATTTAACGACGATTAAGTGTAAAAATAATCAGGATTATAAGGCAGTGGATCAGCCATATGCACAAGAGATACAAGAAAGAAATAAACATATTGCTATGACGCTTCTTATTTTACATGCGCTTAAACCTATAAATGGCCGTGCGCGCGTCATAGATAACATTAGTTTGCTTCATCATATTGGTTCTTATCTTTTCCCCCCGCAATGTATCAAGAAGGCACATTTACGTGCTCATTCCATTTTTAATCGGTCAATGATGCTACTAGAAAGACCTGTAAAAAGAATGCGAATAGAGGAGACAGAAGTGAATAATACTGCTTCGAGCTCTCTATAATATTAATTCCAGTTAGTGTCTGCTGTTGGCAATTCATCTCCCATTCCTACCTCCTGCGGATTTGTCCGTAGGAACACGAGGGCGTTGCTTTTTTCCAATTTGGTACACAGCGTGTCCTAAATTTGCATTGCCGCGGCAATACCGCCGCAAGAAGCCATGAGAAATATGTTAGGCTATATCAAATATAATTATTCAGTAAATTTTGACTCCATGGAATTTCTCCAACAAGCTGTTGGAGATTTGATTTTGTACTCATGATTGCCTGTTGCTTTTATTCGTTGTCAGGTAATTCATTTAAAATAGCACGCTCACGTTTCAGTTCAGATCGGAGCTCTTCCTCCGTGGGCAAATAATGCAAGTACTTCGAAGCAAAGAGTTGTTTGCTTTCGGTTAATACAGAATATTTAGCAATAGCCTCACTTTTTTCGCTACACAAAATTAAACCGATGGTAGGATTGTCGTCAGAACCTTTTCGATGTTGGTCATAAATTCTGACATAGGTATCAATTTGCCCTACATCCTGATGAGTTAGTCTGCCTATCTTTAAATCAATTAGCAAAAAGCATTTGAGCTTAAAGTTGTAGAAAACAAGATCAATATAAAAATCCTGATCCTCAGT
Source organism: Gammaproteobacteria bacterium (assembly GCA_013289415.1). Lineage (GTDB taxonomy): Bacteria > Pseudomonadota > Gammaproteobacteria > Legionellales > Legionellaceae > DDPF01. The sequence goes on along the minus strand of JABDAB010000022.1, from coordinate 24,231 downwards.
GGCAATCCGTTGTTAACGTTCAACAAACGCAAATCCTTTACCAAGCTCTAACAAAAATTGTTGAAGATTGTTTATGAGGCCTTGTTCAAGTTCAGTTTCAACCACTGGTTGATAAGGTAAATTTAGAAAATCTAAAATATAGGGATCACGCAAGTAATTTTTAGCGTCAATTTGTAACGATTTTGTATGATCTTCCGCTTCTTGGATGACCGGAGCTTTATCTTTACTCATGAGTAAACGATCATAATAAAGCTTATCAATTTGGCGATCTAAAGCTCTAACAGTCCATGCATTTTCTATGGCTTCTTGGGTATACCATTCACGTGCTTTAGAATCTTGAACCCGTAATAAAATACGATAATGCGTCCATGTCAATTTGGTACTCACTGAGTGCCAAATTGGATTTTGTAAGTAAAAAGCTCGCATATTCAATAAGTTCCTTGCAGTAAAGCCTTTACCAAACTCCTTACGCAAGTCTTGTGCTAGAGCTTTAATCTGAGATTGGCCATAGGCTGCTCTTTTGTCTCCTTTTTGCTCTTCTTCAACAATCAAGTGTCCCAACTCCCAGTATGTTTTGACCATAGCATGATTGACCGTATGCTGTAGTTGGGTTCTTGACTCCTGCAAGAGATTGCGAATTGCGAAAAGTAATTCGGTTGAAACGAGTGTACTCATGTTAAAAGCTCCTTTTTTATCGGTTGGATTGCAATAATCGCGGCAGATTTTACTACGCCCATGCACTTCAGGATATAGTCTGTAATCAATTGCATTGGCTTTCTCAGCCGCTCAACATCAGCCACAATATAACCGGCGGTCACATCGTTTGTCATTCTATGATTCAATAATCGCTTAAGGGCATATGCTGGAATATCTAGACTTTCAGCAATGGTGATAAACGTGCGTCGCAAGTCATGAACAGTAAACTGAATATCAGTTAGTTGTGTCACCTTGGCCATTTGTTTGCGCGGTTCTACTATATGACCGGCAGCACCAGTCCCCGGAAATACATATTCATTCGTTTGCTGTTGTTTGCGGAACTTAAGCAATTCATATAGGTAATCGGAAAGCGGAAGCGTATGCGGATCGTGGTTTTTGGTATCGAGAACGGTTAGGGTTTTGCCGGTTAAGTCCACTTGATCCCATTTTAAAGATGCAGCCTCTTGACGGCGTAATCCAGTGAGCATTATCAATAACAGATAATCACGGAGCGTTTTATTGAGTAGTTGATCAAGCGCTTCATACCAAGGAGCCAATTCATGCGATTTGATAAATGTTTGACGCCGCTCAATTCGATACCAAGCACGTGTTTGTGATAATCGTTTAACCGGGTTTTCAGGGATGAGGGATCGGCCTTGTGAGTCCTCATACTGCCCGGCACCAAAATTAAACAAAGCACGTAAAACTCTCATAGCTAAATTGGCATAAGCCTCACCATGCTCCTCGCCCAATTTTTCATGCTGTTTGGCAATTTTATCTTTGGTGATAGAAACCAGCGGTTTATTACCCCAGTTTGAAAAAGCTTTGGTTAAAATTTGTTTGTAATTGACGAGCGTGGTTGGTTTTAATGATTTGCGTACCTGAACATAATCATTAAACACCTCGTTTAACGTGACCTCACGCATTTGTGCGGTTCGTTTTTCAGCAACGGGATCAATCCCCATGGCAATTTGACCCAGCAACTTTTGCGCATCTCTTCTTGCCATTTCAACGGTCAACTCAGGATATCGACCTATTGTGATTCGGCACAATTTCTTTTTAATGAGCTTTTCGACAAAGAAGGCTTTGGTGCCACCGGAGGTCACTCGAACACCGAAACCTTTCATGGCATCATCGTAATAACGTTTCTGGGCTGTTTTCCCAGTTTCTGTAATGACCGGGATTTGCAGCTTATCCACTACAGATTTAGTGATTTTCATGTATTCTTCCGATTGAGACGTGTCGTTGGCGTGTCGAATATGTGTCGAATAAGTAATTAAAACATGTTAAAAGGATTTATGACTGAATACAAGGCGTATGGTGTTGAAATAAAAGAGTATTAAAGCTATTTAAAATTATGTCGAATGTGTTAAAATTGGTTTTTTTTATAATTCGTAATCAATAGGCTCGGCGTTCGATTCGCCGCAACGGCACCAGTAAATACAAGGAATCCGAGCCGCGCGCGTCAGCAAGCAGAACAATGGGGTACACTTAAAGCAAGGTAACGCACCATCAACAGCCGTCATCCCGAGGAGCTTGCGACGAGGGATCTCCTGATGCCCAATCGATGTTTATTAATTACAAAACACCCTTAATGATCAAATGCAAGTCAGATCTTGGGCGTTCAGATAACTCTCTGTTAATACTATCTATTTCCTAAGATAAATTTATAAAAATGCATCAAAAAGATCTTGACCGTCCTTATTTTATCCGGCAAGATAATTTTTGAAGGTTTCATAAAAAGGGAACGATGGACCGATCCTGATAACCTTAATTCAACTTCAAGATAAGGATATGGTCATGAACAAAGGTACTCTAAACTCGCCCGTAAAAAAATTCTATTTCATTAAAGATCTCGAAAATCTCATTGGACGCAGCCGCTTAACGCTTCGCAGATGGTGGACTTCAGGCAAGTTTCCCAAACCATTTAAACTCAATGGCGTTACATTAGCTTGGGATACTGCGACTATTGATTCTTGGTGTGATGCACAACGTCAGTATGCAATCGTTTAAGTTTATATGCATCAAGCTAAACATTAGTTTGAAGAATATTTAATCTGAACAGTATGCTATCCTACCTAGTAGGAAAATTGGGTTAAAAGCTCATTTTCCTACTGCATTTTCATTCGCTGGGTTAATGGCATTTCTAATGATTATAGAATTTTTACTAATTTTAATGACAAGAAATCTAGAAAAACAAGCATCCTTCTATAGGGATGTGCTTGAGCTCGATTTGCAATTTGAGCACCAAGATACATGTGGATTTGGTAAGGATAAGCAGTTATATATTGTCTTACGACAAGACACCTCTGAAAATAGCCATCATTTAGCTGAACACAAAGGTCCTCAAATTATTACCTTTAAATGCCAAGGGAATATGGAGCAGTATGCTACCAAAATTAAGGAAGCTGGCTTCAAAATACGTGATACATTGAAATTACCAGAACATCACGTTCATTATCTTTTTACTGAGGATTATGATGGTAATGAAATCTGTCTTAGTTTTACACTAAAAAATCGCTCTTCCTCTAGCCAACAAGAAAAGATCTGATGATATACTCTCCCAGGAACTAATTATGATTGATAAAACAGAAATAGAACATACACAACTTCAACAAGCTGTTATTGAAGGCTGTAATACTCGATCCTCAAGTTTTTTGTAGCACTTATAGCCTTCCCTAGGATCAAACGCCGTGTTACTTTAATTGGCATTTCAAGCTGTAAATAAGTTGTAGCAGGATGCTCATTAAAGAACCATTGGGTTTTGCAAAAGAGTTTATTAAATCCGTTAATCAGTGCATAGAAACAGAAAGTCCAGGCAAAAAGATGTCACGACACCAACAATGGTGGTTGGCATTTTGTATTACGGCGGTTGTATTAACAAATAGCGTGTGTTGGGCTCAGTTTGAGAGGATTAGCTTGGGAAAACTAACGTTAGCGTCAATATCTTGGATGTTTAGGCGTTCCAAATTACGATGGGAGCAATTACTGACACACAGTGTGCGTGTTGTGCTTGAAACGTATGGCCTTACGCAAGGGGTTCTTGTATTGGATAACTCTGACCGAGCCCGATCTAAAAACACAACAAATTTACATAAGGTGCATAAACTTAAGGACAAAAAGACAAATGGGTATGTTATGGGTCAAAATCTTGTTTTTTTGGTATTGGTTACACCTAAATTAACTGTTCCAGTTGGATTTGCATTTTATGAGCCCGATCCTGCTAAAAAAGACCGGCCTAAAGAGCCAGATCGGGATCCTTTATACCCAACAAAGCAAGAATTGGCACTCAACTTGTTAAAAGATTTCGCTACAAATTTTAATAAGGTACATGTCCAATGTGTTTTGGCGGATGCATTGTATAGTGATACAGCATTCATGGATGCAGCAAGCCTCGTATTCGGTTCTGAGACGCAGGTTATAAGCCAATTACGTTCCAATCAAATTATTCGCGCCCAAGGTCATGAAAAATCGGTGAAGCGTTACTTTACCTCATATCCTGGGGTGACGAAAACGATTTCTATTCGTGGTGGTGCAGTGCAAGCAGTTATCTTAGGTGGTGCACGATTATGGGTAAAAGCCCATCAAAAAAAGCGCTATGTTATCGCATTACGTTATGAAGGCGAGCAAGAAGACCGTTATATTGTTGCGACAAACACAACATGGCGGATGACAGATATCGCGGAAGGATATACAATTCGTTGGCTCGTAGAGGTGTTTTTTTCAGACTGGAAGCAGTATGAAGGTTGGTGCCAATTGGCCAAACAGCCAAGTGTTGATGGGTCGAACCGAGGTTTGATCTTAAGCCTACTGACTGACCATGCCCTTCTTCTTCATCCTGAGCAGAAAGCCTTACTAAAACACAAACTCCCTACATGCACTGTGGGGAGCCTACGAGAACAAATTCGGTTTGACGCGATAATCAAATTCATTAGCCAAATTATTGACAGTGAAGATCCAGCGGCACAACTGTCTGAATGCGTCGAACAAATCAAAAAAGTGGTGGTTCTTGCTCCGTCCGGAAAACATCTCAATCATCGAACATTAGGGCGATTAGCACCTACTGCTTCATTAAAATACAGGGCTGCTGCATGATCGATTTGTCAATGTAAAAAAACTTGAAGATCGAGTTAAAAGTGATTTATATCTCTAGACCAATTCATGTTACACTGATAAATAGGAAATACTCATTTGATTAGTCCAATATAAACTAAAAGTTAGGAGTAAATTATGGCACTTAGTGAAGAGGCTATGTGTTTTCTGGAAGAACATATTCCTGAGCTTGCTGATATAGCCTTCAAAGAAGCCTATTGGTCTGCTTTGGCCTCTGGAAGCAGTGTACTGATAAGTGAAAATGGAAATCTTGTAGAGGTATTTCCTGATGGAAAACAAAAAATTATTAAACGTTTACCACCATCAGTATCAGTAACTCGTGGTCAGAAGCTGGAAATTCAATGAATGACATAACTCCTCGTCTTCGTATGTTCGCGGGACCAAATGGTTCTGGAAAAAGCACTTTTAAAGCTATAATCCGGCCTGAGTTGCTCGGGATATACATTAATCCCGATGAGATAGAAAAAGAAATTAACGAACGCGATTTTCTTGATTTTCGGAATTACCAATTAAAAGTGACGGAAAAAGAAGTGTTAGATTTTTTCATTCACTCTCCACTGTTAAAAACAGCTGATTTACTAGATGATGCATATGAACTACGTTTTAATGATGATAAATTAAGCTTTTTTAATGTGGGAGTCAATGCTTACTTTGCTTCAGTCGCAGCGGATTTTATTCGTAATAAACTAATTGAATGTTCAAAATCGTTTACTTTTGAGACGGTAATGTCTTTTCCGGATAAAGTGGACTTGCTTCGTAAGGCACAGTCGCGTGGATATCGAACTTATCTATATTATGTAGCCACAGAAGATCCATCAATAAATATCTCACGAGTCAAGTATCGAGTTAAGATGGGAGGCCATTCTGTACCGGAAGATAAAATCATAAGCCGTTATGCACGATCTCTTGATTTATTAATACAAGCTGTTGAATTCACAAACAGATCTTATATTTTTGATAATTCTTCTCATGAACACATATGGTTGGCAGAAATTACGGATGGGCATTTGCTTGAAATAAAAACAGATCAGATGCCTGCATGGTTTAAAAAAGTTTTTGAAAACAAATTCAATATAAAAAGTAAGGTAAATTAACTCGCGTTCGGTATGGTTTTTAATTTGGAGCGAAATGCGATAATCAGTCCACGTCAAAATTTTGAATTTGGTACGCAGTGAATACCAAATTGATCAGACTTGATAGAACTCATGTTTCCCCATCAAACAATAGGCATGTACCTCAATGCGAAATTGATCGCATGCTTCGCTTAATGTTTGTAAAAAAATCTCGTGATCAATTCGGTCATTGAATATTTTTCGACGCCCAGCTCCTCTGTTCATCACGTGATAATACGCGTTCTCATAAATAATTCGCTGTGGTCTTGACATTAAAATCCATCAGAAAATAAAAAAAACGACTACATCCAGTTTTATATCCATATACAAACAGATTTGCCCCCCTTATTATAACCTCTGTGAAACGGTACTAGTTATCTTCAAGACCGTTAGAAAAATCAATAATCGATGCAAAAAAGTCACTATCAACGACATCGTCGGTTACACCATTGACGTGAATTAACACTGGCCGACAAGAATGCCCCTTAGCATATTTTAGCGTATCTATTTTTTTCTGAACCTCATCTATCACGGAGGAATCTACCAAATTTTTAGAAAATTTTATTTCACAAATATAAAGTGTATTAAATTTTGTCTGAATTAAATAATCGATTTGACAGCCTTGATAGCGAGCTGTTTTTCGCTGATAAAACGGGTTTTCTGATACAATATCATTAGGCGTAATCTGCAATTCTTGGTGAATCAATGACCGATTATTTAATACCAAATTTTCAAACTGCAGCCCCATGATTGTATTCCATTCAGGTAATGCGGTTAAAGATTTTGTTTGAAAGCTATTGCGATCAATTTTACTTAAATTTTTGTCGATATATTTCAAGTAAAATCGTACATAATTGTCACTTAGTCTGTATTTACTTAATTTTGAATCTAAACCTGATTTGATATCCCAAGTGAAATCACGCGTAATAAACCCTGATAATTCGAGTTCTGCTAGATAATCCGACATACGACCACCGGGGTCAATGTTTAATAAATCGCAGATTTCATTTCTTTCTTTAGGCCCAGTAATAAGCACTTCAACTATTTTTTTATAAAACGCACTGTCTCGTAAAAACAAATCAGAAAAAATTTGTCTAAACTCATCAACCAATATAGCGCCCTTGCTAAAACAAAGCTGTTTTATATTTTCCTCTGCTGAGTTATTAGGATTAATTTCTTCCAAGTATTTAGGAATGCCTCCTGTCACAGCTAAGACTTTGAGCTTTTCGTAAGCCGATATATTTTTTGGCCAAAATTGTTTACAAGCCAACAAAGGCAGCTCATCCAATGTCAGTGTATAAGAAATACGTCCAACGAATCCCGTGCTGCTCAGAATATTATTTTCAATCCAGGCGGAGGCTGAACCACAAACGACAAAAACAAGCTGGGCGTTTTGTTTAAGATGATAATCCCAAAAATTTTTGATCTTTCCAAGAAAAGCAGGATCATCAAGACCCATCCACGAAATTTCATCAAACAATAACAACACGCGCCCCGTTTTAATACGTTCTCCAACGGCCCATAAGGCATCACTCCAATCGTCGTATCGTGCAAACGGCGCCTTAAACTGCTGCGCAATTTGTCTGGAAAATTCTTCTAACTGATTTTTGGCAGTTATCCCTTTTTCAGGAGCAAGACCTGCAAAACTATAATAATGATCAAACGATTTTCCAAACTCTTCAATGAGTCGACTTTTACCTATTCGACGACGCCCTCTAACCACAATAAATGAAGCAGATTTTTTTTTTGAAATTTCGCGTAACTTCTTCAGCTCCACTTGCCGACCGATAAATTTTGACATGAATATTGGATCCGTAAATTAACAAATGATCATTTTAGGATCCAATATAACATGTATTTTAGGATCCGCAAAATACAAACAATAGAATATTTTGCCTAAAACACAAGGGTCTGTTGACATTTCAGATCTCGACGTCCCGCGGCTTGTCCGCGGGATCCAGTTCGATCTGTCTCCGTGCAATAAGTTTGGGCATTGAGCAAGATCTCTGATAGGATCGGGTAGGAGGGGCGTAAGCCCCGACCTCCCACAGAACCGTGCGTACGGATCACGTACACGGCTCCTCATGCTAAGCGTATCCATTTGTTGACGTCAAACCAGTGACTCCGTTTCTCATTAGATCGGATTTTCAGCCCCTGTTTCTCGATAAACCACCCATTCGGGTAGGCTCGTTCCACTGCATTTTTATGCGATAACGCCCAACGTTTATCATTGGAAAAGCTTGTTACTGCTGCCTTGGTTCGAGACACTCCTCGTTTCATCAGTTTATTGAAGAGGTGCCGTCGAGATTTCTGTTGGTCCACTATTCGTGACCGCAATCGTCGCCTAATGTGCGCTTCGATTGCTTTCAGTTGGCTTGGGTACTCAGTCATACTGTAATAATTTGACCAGCCCACATACCAACTATTAATCCCTTTAATGGTGTCCTCAAGCGTCTCGTGCGTCCCTCTTGGTGTTAGTTCCTTCACCTTGTCCATGGCACGACGAATTGATTTACGCGCGATTGCTCGCGTGCCATTCACTATCGTCATGCCTAAAAACTTTACCAGTGAACTCTCCGCCACCTGGCTCTTTTCCCGGTTTACTACCAGTTTGAGCTTCTTTTCAATACCCCGCTGCGCAGCATCATTCCAACAAGCTTGATAATTCGCTTGTCTTCAATTATCTTGCTCAACCGGCCAATCAAACGGTCTTGGTTCATTGTGTCGAAAAATTTCGATAAATCAATATCGACCACATACCCTTTACCTGACTGCACTATCTTTTGAGCCGATTCTACGGCCTGACCCTGATTTCTACCGGGTCTAAAACCGTAGCTGTTTTCTGAGAACAGTGGGTCGAGTATCGGTTCCAGCAGTAGTTTGATAGTCGTTTGTACCACTCTGTCACGAATGCAAGGAACGCCTAATAAACGAACCCCTGCACCGTCCGGTTTGGGTATTTCTACACGTCGCACCGGTTGTGGTTTGTACGACCAGCTCGCCAGTTCTTCTTTTAACTGCTTTATCTCTTCATGTAGCTTGAGCTCAAAAGTTTCGATCGTTTGCCCGTCAATGCCGGATGTCCCACCATTCTTCTTTACGTCCCGCCACCCCTGCATCAAGCTCCACTCGCTGCAAAGTTGTTCGAAGAGATGCTTGCTATCTTTGGATAGTAAGTCTAATGTCATTTGGCTGTGCATTTGAATCACCAGTTCATCGATTTGTGTTTGTGTCCATCTGATGGTTTTACGTTCATCATGGTTCGACACGCCCTCTGTACTCAGCTAATCTCTTGGTGAATGCTCTTCATGAACATCAACTCACGTTAACATGTTCCGCCCTTCATCTCCGCCGTCCTAGCACTTTCGGTTGGTTTTACCCTCAGATATGTCACCATACCCTCATCGGCCGACCGTTTTACGATTACTATGGCTTCGTCTGCAAACCCTTTATGCATTAGCGTTGCATTGCTGCTTTGCTTAGGGCTTAAGGCTTCCGCACGCGGCACCGACCCACATAAACGGCTTCTTCACCGGGTAAGATCAATATCGTTTTCATCGCCTACCTACCTTCTCTACCCCAGCAGATTTTACGTAAAGGATATTGGGTTCAGTGATCACCGGCACCTGTCCCTCTGCTGAAGCCTATCCGAAGGTTCACACCAAGTTTAGGCTGCGATTTTGGCTCAAGCTTTCTTCAGATCCATCATTGGCCACACTATTTCTTCAGTCTCCTTTCTTCCGTGGAGTTAAGTTCTATATCCCAGTTACTTTAGTGTGGTTTCTTCAGGCACCCTTGCTTTATTGCCTACTAATTCCCTCCTTTCAGGGCTTTGGTCGGACTTTCACCGACTCGATATTGACCATACCGGTCGCACAGTTGTCGACAATTTGTCGACAACTCAGGACTATCCTCATTTTTACGCGCATTAATATACAATAATGATACCATCAGAATTTGGTGGACACTGTCTGCCAAATTGGATATTAGAGTGATTACGTCATGCTAATGATCCATTTTTTTTGACTGGATCGCCATAACAGTTGTAGATCTTACACCCATGCACTTCAAAATATAATCCGTGATCAACTGCATGGGTTTTCTGAGACGCTCAACATCAGCCACGATATAACCGGCGGTGACATCATTTGTCATTCGGTGGTTCAATAATCGCTTCAGGGCATAAGCTGGAATATCCAAACTTTCAGCAATGGTGATAAATGTCCGTCGTAAGTCGTGAACAGTAAACTGAATATCAGTCAGTTGTGTGACTTTGGCCATTTGCTTGCGCGGTTCTACTATATGACCCGCGGCACCAGTCCCCGGAAATACATATTCATTTGTTTGTTGTTGTTTACGCAATTTAAGTATTTCATGGAGATAATCGGAAAGAGGTAACGTATGGGGATCGTGATTTTTTGTATCAAGCACAGTCAAGGTTTTGCCGGTTAAATCCACTTGATCCCATTTTAAAGATGCAGCCTCTCGACGACGTAATCCGGTGAGCATTATCAGTAACAGATAATCCCGCAGAGTTTTATTTTGTAATTGATCAAGTGCTGCATACCAAGGGGCTAATTCATGCGATTTGATAAACGTTTGGCGACGCTCAATTCGATACCAAGCACGTGTTTGTGATAATCGTTTAACCGGGTTTTCTGGTATGAGTGACCTGCCTTGTGAATCTTCATACTGCCCGGCAGCGAAATTAAACAAGGCACGTAAAATTCGCATGGCCAAATTGGCATAAGCCTCGCCGTGTTCTTCACCCAATTTTTCATGCTGTTTGGCAATCTTGTCCTTGGTGATAGAAACCAGTGGTTTATTACCCCAGTTTGAAAAGGCTTTGGTTAAAATTTGTTTGTAATTGACGAGCGTGGTTGCTTTTAATGATTTGCGTACTTGAACATAATCATTAAATACCTCGTTTAACGTAACCTCACGCATTTGAGCGGTTCGCTTTTCAGCAACCGGATCAATTCCCATGGCAATTTGACCCAGTAACTTTTGCGCTTCTCTTCGTGCCATTTCAGCAGTCAACTCAGGGTAACGACCTATTGTTATTCGACACAGTTTCTTTTTTATGAGTTTTTCGACAAAGAAGGCCTTGGTGCCACCAGAAGTCACGCGCACACCAAATCCTTTCATCGCATCATCATAATAACGCTTCTGGGCTGTTTTCCCTGTTTCTGTAACGAGTGGGATTTGCAGCTTATCAACTACGGATTTAGTGATTTTCATGGGTTTTTCCGATTGTGGCGTGTCGTTGGCGTGTCGAACATGTGTCGAATAAGTATTTAAAACATGGTAAAAGGATTTATGACTGAATACAAGATGTATGGTGTTGAAATAAAAGGGGATTAAATCCATTTAAAATTATGTCGAATGTGTTAAAATTGTTTTTTTTATAATTCATAATCAATAGGCCCGGTGTTCGGCTCGCCGCAAAGGCACCAGTAAAATCAAGTAGTTACGTTTTATTGCCTCGATTGGATATGTTTTCAGTGGGTACTTTAGTGGGTACTTTTTACAAGTTAAGTGATCTGTAATCGAACTATTTTGATTGATATTATTTGTTACTTATTTTGTTAAGCCGCGTTTAAATGAGGGTTTTTGAAATGTTAAATGGTAACGAACTTGGAAAATACCAACATTTTAAAAATGGAAAACTCTATGAAGTGATTGGTCAAGCTATTCACAGTGAAACTCGCGAAGAGATGATTATATATAAGGCACTATACGATTGTGAACAATTTGGAGAAAATCAAACATGGATACGCCCAAAGACAATGTTTTTTGAAAAAGTGAACCACAACGGACTCACCGTGCCACGATTCCAAACTGATTGTTATGCAGAAAGGCACACAATAAATCCGTGAAGTTTCCCGACTAAACGTTCGGCCACAAGATTAGGAAAATGAAGGTGGCAATCACAAGACCCGCAGGGTTTCACCAGAATCGCACTGGTTCATCATTTGTGTTCGCTCCAGATTATCAATGAATCAGCGGAAATCAATCATTTTTTGAGTTCGTAATTCATTGAACCCGATTGAACGTAGGGCTAAACCAAATTTGGAAAAAACTTCAACGCATAGTGCACAAAGATATTATGTTGGTTCGAATTAACTAAAAAATGATGGTATTTCATGCTTGACAACCAAAAAAATTAAATTGTTAATAACTTTTCTGTACGGATTTATATCAATTCGATTTTTGTTTACTACAGTCTCGATTAACCGTTTGAATATAAAGTGATTTTATAAAAATGCGCTACTTTTGAACCAATCAGACTTACCCACAAAATCTGTGGATAAGTCTGTGTTTAAGATGTATAGGGACTAGAAAAAACAATGAATTACACACTTGACCGATAACACTACAATTAGCCCTCCCCAACAGAGTGAACAGAGCAACCGAGTTGTCATCAACCCACGTTCCTTTTACTGCTACCCCATAAAAAAGGATCGGGTGAAATGCTTTTATACTTAGCATTGGCTTCAATAAGAGTAAAGGGGTCAAATCAGTTTCTATACTTATATTAGAATCCCTAAGTTATTGACAATAATATAAATATATCTAGATTAATATCCATATACAAACAGATTTGCCCCCTAATCTAACTTGTGATGCATGTTCCCCTACTGATAATGCAAGCCTAATGCTAAGCCTTCAAGATAATCTGCTATTTCAGGATTCTCACACGCTCTTGCTCTGTCTATTGGTGTCTGATCTAGAGAATTACGGAGAGATAAATCTGGCTGGTATCCAGCGAGCAATTGAACTAATGACGATATACCCAGATCTGCTGCTATGTGCATCGGAGTAATTGAAAATTGACAGCCAACTACATTAATAAGGTGAGGATTTTGCATAAGCACATTATCTATGTTACGTTGTAAATTCACAAAATCCAAAGAATTTTCATCAAAGTTTTCTTGACGGTACATTTCACAAGCTGTCTCTAATAAGTTTTCAAGTTCATTCGGCTCACGAGCAGAAGGCACTAATGATTGTTGTAATATTCTATGCCTATTTATAAACAAAGTGAGCATCTGTCGAGTTCTATGTATTGCGATCATATTTTTCCTTCTTTATCAAAAGTGCCGTCATTGTATCATAATTTGCCAATTTGTCGCAATATGTCTTAGCAAGATGCGCGAACCAAAATTAATCTCTTAAACTGGTCTTTCCTTCGATGACGTGGATAAATGATAATTGTCAGAGAGGTAAATCCGTATCTTCAAGTTGAATGGGTATATAAGGACGCCAGTACCCCATGGCTGGCTGGTTGCATATAAAAATGTATCTAGGGGGTTGGTATATATTCCAGATGATAAACATGACTGGAAATTTAATACTAGCGGAAAAACCTCTAGCTAACTGGGGTTCAAAAGCTGCGGTTTTTAGTGAACACTCCATCCTGCGAAAGAAACGGTTTTAGCGCGTCGAGGGTCACCCAACATTTGTGATTGAAGATAGATGCCAGTATGATTTCAAGGAATCAATAATCAAAGGTTAATTACTCATCCACCCACGCCCCTCTATGCCCAACATATTAAGCGTGTTGTCTATGAATTTTTTCATTACCATGCAGGTGTTCCTTGAGCTTTCGGATATCTGATGACCAATTGGCTTATCCCAGCATTTTAAGAGCCTAATCCACTATACTGCGCGTGATCACAAAGTTGATTTTTTTCTATGAACCTTTCTGTGAACTTTCCATTAAGCAGTAACCAAAATTGTCCGGGAAATTGCCTAGGAGTTTGCCCGGGAGTTGCCCGGGAAGTTGCCCGGGAGTTTCGTTGAGGGCTATTTTGTTATTTTTTAAGCAAAAACCATACAGCTGATCGTAAATTTCTTCGCGTATCAACAATGCCTGCATTCTTAAGTATTGCCAGATCATACCTTAACGTCCTGATTGGCGGTGAATTTTCCAAGTGTTCACTAATTTGAACTGTAATCAGCTCAACTTTCTCTTGTAAGACTTGAATAATGTCTTTCTGGCGCTGCGTAAGCTGAAGCGTAAACTCTACGACTTGGGGTTCCTAATATTGCTTCAAGACCGAGTTCATTGCTTCTTTGAAAGGAAACGTCACAAAAAAACCACCCGAATACTCTTCAAATTCCGGATCGGGAGTTCCGTTCTTTTTACAATAATCCATCATGCGTATAGTGCCTGTTCCCCATTTTTCGATCCAACCTCTTTTGTAAAAAACATGCGCTATTATTTCATTGTTATGTTGTAATAATGTGTATTGGATACCAGAAGGAATAAACCATGATAAAGAGGATAATGCTCTATGTTAGCATGACGTGCCTCATCGTATTTGGGCAATCGGCCTTTGCCAATCCATTCTTTATTATTACTCCAACAGGAACACCAGCCACTATTAGCATCATACTGTGCCTTAATGGACAAGGATCACTAAGTTGTCAAAACTATACTGTATCGGCTTTAACGTTAAGCATTAAGACAAATGTGCCCAATCATACTTATCCTGCCGCTGGTATTAAAATAAAAACGGCAGGTTATACGGTCACAGGCTGTACACCTAACAAGCAAGGGTATTGCTTGTTCTCGGTCAGTGATACGGCCCCTAAAACGATATCGATTACACCGTCAGGTCTTTCAGCGATTGCTTATGTGACTAATTTTCCCAACGGGTGTATAGATCCCTACGGGTGTGCAAATTATAGCGTGTCCATTTGCCCTGTCAGTCAAGATGGATCATCCTTCGGAACTTGCAGCACATCGTTAGCGCTGGACAATACAAGCACGAGTACGTTAAATGAACCTTTTGCGATTGCCATCAATCCAGCACAAACCAAAGTGTATATCGCCAATTCCGTCCCATTAACTGGGTCCAATGCTTGCCCTAGTTCTGAATATTCAATCGCTATTTGTCCTATTAATTCGGATGGTTCGTTGGGTGTATGTACTTCCGCATGCGATTCCACTTTTAATTTATTGACGGGTGTTGCATTCAGCCCTGATGGTAACACCCTATATGCTTCTAATTACCAAGGTGGATCCTTTAGTGGTTCGGTGTCTATTTGTTCCGTCAATGAGGATGGTTCGCTTCAACCCTGTTCAACGTCGAATGGCCCAGGCACGACGGGTGAATCAGGAATCAATTTTGGCAATTCCCTTTATGTCGGCATACAACAAGCCTCTAATGGAAACACTTACCTCTATGCCAATGCTCAAACGAATCAAGAAACTACGGCGGCTATTTGTCAGGCCAGTGGTAGTACGATAGATTCTTGCAACAGTACCTATGGCCAAACCACGTATATTGCTAATGTGAATGGAATTAGTTTTAACCTAGCAGGTAATATTGCCTATCTTGCTAATACCCAAGAAAGTCCACCTAATGTGAGCGGAGTGTCTATCTGTCCGCTGGATACGGCAGGTATGATTAGCAGCTGTACGTTGTACACAGATCCTACCTTTCAATTTGCTAACTATACAACGGGGGCAGGTAACAATGGCGTTGGGTTATTTATGTCTAGTCCCACAGGTTTTGGATATATTCCTAACAATGCTGATCCAAATAACACAGTGTCCATCTGCAAGATAAGTCAAACGGATGGATCTATATCTGGTTGCAGAACAGCAGGCGATAATACGTTTAATGGGCCGAACGCCATTGCACTAAAAATTTTTTAACGCGCGCGGCGTACTATCTCGTTAAGTCGCGGTAGGGATTTCCGCGAGAATATCGGCCTCGGTCATCTTTATCGTTGCGCAACATTAAGAAGAAATAAAGAAATGTTTTTTGACACATCACTTTTATCACTAGGCATGCGCATTCGAGAACTACGAAAAGCGAAGGGATTCTCGCAAGAAAATTTTGCCGCTGAAGTTGGCTTGGATAGGACGTATATGGGTAGTGTTGAACGAGGCGAGCGTAATATTGTCGCACTTAATCTAATCCGTATCGCCAAGTGCTTAAACACTGAGGATTGACTAACCAACATGGTTTATCACCTAAATCATAACTTTATGGTTATTTATTGTGCTTGACAGGGGTTTGATGGTTTGGCTATACTTCCAATACACAGTCTCTGTACCTGAACCGGCGCCAATGGCGTTCCTCCCTAGAAATCTCTAGAGTAGGGTACATAGACGACCTACTTGAAGTCCCAAATACTTTTGATTTTTCCTCGACGTTTAAGCACATCAAGCCAACGATTAGCATCTTTTCTGTTTTCACTGTAACTTCTTGCTATAGCACCAACAACCATATCAGCTAATTGAATGAGGTTATCTTTTCTCGAGTCAGTAAATTTAAATTTTTTAATTTTGTGATCGCCAATGCGCTTTCGCAAATATGCAGTTAATGCGTTTTTGAACTCTTTATCACCACTGCCATCTATTTTTATTGAGGCGTTTTGTAATGCATGGTCATCATATTGCATCAGCATTTTTACAAAGTAATTATAAAAAGAATCTGTATCATTTCTTAGCGTCTGACTATAGATATTCCTCTTGTCGACAACTAATGCTCCCACGGTCTCTGATCCAAGGGGTCACCCCTTAGTTCTACTCCATGCTTGAACCCATCAATAAGGAAATGCCAGACGAAACCGTTGAACTGCTATTTGATGATGATGAACTCAATCAAGATGGTGCTGCAACCATTGCTTACGCAAAACTGCAATATACGCACATGAGTGATTTTGAACGCAATGAACTCAGAAAGGCACTGTTACGGTATTGTGAGCTGGATATGCTAATTTAATAACCGCCATTGATAATCATCAATCCGAGCAAAGCAGATTAGTCGCCAAACAAACCACACGTGTCCGACGATTCGAAGGCTTGATTTACAATAATGCTGATATTTTTCGATGTATAAAATATACGATATATGAAATAAATGGACAAAAAACAACGGATCGTATACTATACGCACAATGACTAATACAAAGACACTAAGGTGTAACCTATGAACGAGCAACAATTAAGACAAGCAGCCGCAAATGGTAATATTGAGCAGGTAAAGGAACTACATTCTAAAGGTGCTGATCTTCATGCCAGTGGAGCTGAGTCTGGAAAAACAGCATTGCATAGAGCGGCAGAAAATGGCCGATTAGACGTAGTTCAATTTTTATTATCCCAGCGTGCCAATGTTAACTGTATGGATATAAACGGGAACACTCCCTTAAACTGTGTAATACAATCTAATGCAGGTTCGCTAGCCGATAAAATAGCGGTTATTCAATGTTTGATAACCTCTAAAGCGGGTATTTTAAACCATAATTTAGCGGGACAGACACCCTTAATGAATTTTTCTAACATTCGTGATCAAAATGAATTGGTGTTAAAACCTCACTTACAAAATGAGGTTGGGTTAATTATTCGTGAAATGAAACGTCTAGTTGCTGAACAAGCCAAGAAACAAGGGTTAAGCGCTTCAATACGTCGCAATGGAGAAGTTATATTTGCAGATGCAGAAACTTTGCTAAACGATAGAAACTCTTATCAGCTTCCCAAGTCGGGTCAATTAAATATAAATGTTATTGATAGAGAATCCCCGTCTATCAATCTTGCTCCACATAAATAACGAGATATAAGCATAAAAACCAAAATTATGACCGAAACCCTTAATGATTGTATATCTATGACCTTTTTAAAGAAAAAGGATTAATCCCTGTTAAACAGGATAATCATACAGAAGTCTCACATTCTTTTATTCAAATTCCTTTCACACATCTAACCACTTTAAAGAAGCAGGAAGAAAATCATAGTCGATTAACAGTTCAACGGGGTGATACACAACTGTGCCTTAATCTGCTCTTAATGGTTTGAACTAAATCATTTCTGTGCGATTGCTGTGGTTACTTTTTGCATCATTTTAGCCGTAACTTTTTCTTGATTTTCAATTTTACTGACGTAGGCTTGCGTAACACACATCAGCGTGGCTAGCTCTTCTTGTGTGATACCTGCTTGAATGCGAGCTAAGGCAACGGGATTATCGATATAATCAGCAGGATCAAACACCTCATAATCTTCATTTTCTTGCGTATGTTTCAATTGTTCAGTAATTTGATGGCGCAAAGCATGGTAGGTGGCAACAGGCAAGAGGATATACTCAACTTTACCATCCATTGATTTAATTGTTTGTAGGTTCATTTGTAAGCACCTCCACGGGGTTTAATTTTCTCAATCGAAATAATTTTTACTTCATCATCCCTATCAAAAACAATTCGCCATGAGCCAACGCGTAGGTGAAAATATGGCTCGCCCTGTAATTTTTTAATATCTAAGCTGGGATTGTCAGGATCTTTACCCAGCAATACAATCTTTTCAGTAATTCTGGTTCTATCAGTCGGCAAAAAATAATCTCAATCCCCGTCAACCCACTTGTTAATGAATTACACACCTGACCGATATCACTACACACGCCCTCTCCAATATATTGAACAGAGCAACCGAGTTGTCATCAACCCCCGTTTACTTCACTCTTACCCCATAAAAAAGGATTGGGTGAAATGTTTTTATACCTAGCATTAGCGTGGATAAAATCTAAATTCACCCTCTAGGTTAATGCTCTAGTAGGCACGTCGTTGTAGCGTTTAAGGCCTTGTGCTATGCATCGTAGAACTTACGACCTCGTCCGACAGTTGTGCAATTTGTGTGGAATATGAATTCTTCTTTTCTAAATCGAAGTATTTAATAACAAATTTATCCACCTTTTGCGATAGTATAAAGTACAATTCATCCGGTAAAGTTGAAAAAACAACAATGGTTACTTTATGATTAAACTTATGAGCCAATAACCGAGCTTGAGGATGTCTTCGGTTAGGTAGAACTAGTTCGTTTAAGTACTTAAGAGCAGCACCCGTAGACAACGCACTAGTCTCAGGATAGTATCTACGATGTTCCGAAGGCACTAAAGGTATTCCACACGATTCTGAAAGATATCCACATTCATCAAAATACCCTTTTTCAATATAGATTCCAAATAACAATCCCCGTCTCTTCACGTTCATTGTCATTTGATTGAGCCCATAAAACTCTCGAAGAGCTTGCTCTCGAACTTTTGGATCGTCAATGTGGTAAGCTAAAATCTCATTAATTGATTTATAAAGACTATGATCATTGATATCCTCTGATACTAAAAAATAATCGAGTGCAGACTCAGATACATCTGTGCACAAAAGATATGGACTAACCGAAATGAGAGATTCTCTATAGTGATGGTCAATTATTACTCTCTTCTTCCCGTCAACAATTTGTTTACTACCCATATGTTTTTTACAACCCTCAACATCGGAAATTCCAGGATCGATATGACTAATATTTGCCTTATAGCGTAATTCGCTGCGAAATCCTGAATATGAATGTCCTGACTCTAATGCCTTTATTGATTTCATCAACGTATGTAGAGGTAAAAAATTAAGACCCGCTTTCCCATGAAAAAATACATCATGGGTTCCAACCAGCTCAAAGTGTCGTCCAATAGCTATTTTGTGCTCCATGTGATATAGATCACGCCCAAAAACATAATCCTCGTTCTTGCGAGTTTCAAGCGCTGTGATTCGTTTATTAACAGTTGCAATATTCATCAGCCGTTGAAGTTCCTCGGCGCCCTCTTTATATCTTGAAAAAGTTTTGTCTAATTGATGTTCAAAGGTTCCGCAATCAGCATTGGAATGAGTGCTCATATGTCTAGCGAAGAAACCATATGAATTTTTGTGAGTAAGAGCAAGATTTTTTACTACTTTCCTAGCGTGTTCCATATTCACTGCTCCATATTCACTAACTTGCGGCCAAAAGACAATATATACTTGTCGCTAATGAGTTTAGTCATTTTGGCAACGTAATTGATCAATCGGCCCAGCACAGCATGCTAAAACAAAATCTGGTTCAGGATCTGCTTTTAAATCAGCGATTTTTGCCATGTAGATGATGAGAGGCAATATAATAGGGTTCTCAGGAGTGGGAAATTCAATACGGAAAATACTTCCCATCGCTGTTAAAGTTAAATCAATAATAATATTCACTTTAGCTAGCAACTTTTTCAGCAGCTCGATAAATTCTCCAAGTGTACTCCAATTGTCATTAATATAAACTGAAATGTGATTGGCAGCCATGTTTCTGGATTTTATCACATTGCTATACTTATTAATGAACTCTTCTTTGCGGATCGGGTAATGGAAACCCATATGTGAAACGGTAACCACTATGTCAGTTATATGGTGATCATGAATATATTCTTTACTCACAAAATCCATCATACTTAAATTGGATTTTTAAAAATAGGATCTGTGGCAACTAGGTGATATATTTTTCTGGTAGAATTATTTTTAAAAAAACCAACATCATCTACAGACCTCATTAGATCATTCGACGATGATGGCTTGTTTGAGACAATAGATTTATCACAAGCACGCACACTCCAATTGGGCTCAGCAGTCCTATTGACTATTCTTGCCATTTCTAATATCACATAAAATAACACAAGGTCATCTTCAGAGTGGGGAAAATTCAGTTCACAAAATTTTCTACAATGGGGAACTCTGCTAATATTTAACCCCAGCGCAGAAACATCAATATCAACATTTTTTAATTGATCTTTGATGGCTCGAAGTGCTTCTTTTGGATTAAATAAATCTTCTGAACAGTCTATTAAAATATTATTCGCAAGCATTTCACGGCACTGCATTATTTTTCCTTGCTTATCAAGCAATCTCTCTGTTCGCCATATGTACTTACTCTGACCGTGCTCTGTAGCATAAAATTCTACTTGTACATCCGCTACGCACGAATCATCGAAAAAATCCGTGATTTTTATTTCTTTATTTTTAATCAATTGAGCCAACTGAGCAGGAGGATTTTTCTCGACTGATTTAGGAGGTTGTTTTGCCTCTGTAATCTGTTTTGTATATTTTACTGTATGCACATTCTGCTGGCCTACAATCTGTCTTGCCGTACTCATTATTAGAAAAAAATCCGCCGGTTGTTTTGGTGAATCAAAAAATAAAGTAAATACTCCATTCGTATCAATACTTAAAGGCTCTTCAGGAAAAGAAATACTCACACCTTGCTGCTCACAAGATTGATTGAACTTTTCAAGAAATATATCTGGTGTCCAAATATTAGGGTCTAAACTGAGTTTAAGGCAATTGGCTTCTATTTCATCCATATGAAAAGCGTTTTTTTCACGAATAAAACTCCTCTCGGCCGTACCCATCATGGTAAAACGCGTACTTTTTAGTATCGGTGATCGTGCAGAAAGATTAATTTTTTTTGCAATGTCGAGTATACGTGAGTAAAGGTCGGGTTGCTCAGGAAAATAAGGGAATTTTAATACATATTCATCAATATCATTTTTTAACATCTCAAGAGAAATATCTAACCCCTGTTGTAATAATAACGTGTTGAGGTGTTGACAAAAATCATTTGGAGTAGAATGATTTTTCGCATCTAATTTGATAATAATACGATCTACTACTTTATGGTTTTGCTCCAATAGACGATTTTTAGTATCGTGTATTTCCTCAACGCAAACCGGCATTTCATGCGATTTTCCTTGAAAAAACGAATATTTTTTTTTACGATCTAAATCGGTAACATCAACTAAAGTGAATTTGCTACGCATTTTATTTATCTTAATAATAGGCTGTTTTATGAAAAGTGTATCATAAAAACACACCTCATACTAATGAAAATACGATGTATTAAAATATAACTATATTATATTATGCGCAATAATTGGTGCGCTAGTCAGAATCAATGTTACGGTTTACGATCGTACCTCTAAACGGTTTAGGATTTATAATGAAACATTGGTCTAAAGTAGAATCTCTTCATCAAACGGTTAAGAACCCGAATATTCACATTAAAGGCACTCATAGTTATTACAGTAATGCATGGGGAGGCAATTTTGAAGAAACGGTTGCGCGATATTTATATGGGGATAAGTTTAGTTTAAGCAATTGGGAACCACAGTGGGAAATTGATCAACTCTACATTGGTGATTATGTTGCTATTGCTGCAGAGGTTGTGATTTTAATGGGTGGCAATCATAATCATCGTGTTGACTGGTTTAGTTTATATCCCTTTGAACATAATTACCTGGATTCTTATGTGAGCAAAGGTGATACCGTTATTCATGATGGAGTATGGCTTGGAATGCGGTCTATGATTATGCCGGGCATTACTATTGGTGAAGGTGCTGTAATTGCCGCCAATGCGGTCGTCACTAAAAATGTTGAGCCCTATGCAATTATGGCCGGGAATCCTGCTAAATTAATTCGTAAACGATTTCCTGAGGATGTCATACAGCGCTTGGTTAACCTAAAGTTTTATGATTGGAATGAAGCAAAATTTCACTACATGAAACAGCATTTGTGTCACCCCAATGATATTGATGCTTTAGAAAAAGAAAGTGCTCGATATGATGCAATATAAAAAGAAATAATGATCCCAATACTTGGTGCTGTTGACATTTCAGATCTCGACGTCCCGCGGTCAAGCCGCGGGACGTCGGGCTTCGACAGGGCAAATGTCAACAGCCCCTTGAGTAAATGGAGACACTGTAAAGAAAATTGTGAAAATCATTTAAGAGTCTGTTAATCAAGGTACCTAACTTATTGTAGATAAATCATGAAAACTTCAACCAATGTAGAAGAAAACTCACCACTTTTTGCATCACGAAACGCCATGATTTCTAAGGCTAATGATTATCGATGGGCTTATGATAAATACATAGAGGCGAGACAAGTACATCATAATCTTGCACAATTTTGCACACTAGATGATTTGCTTCTTTTATGGCATGTTGGCCTAAATTATCAGAATGAAGGCAACTATGATGGTGCAATTGAATGCTATGAGCGCATTTGTGAATTAAATCCTCCCTCTCCTCAAATAGTCAATCTTTCCGAAGTAAGAAAACGTTGTGCATGCGCTTATTTTGCGAAAGAGAGGCAGTTACGATCATCGTCAAGCATGTGGAAGTTTTTTTCCTCATTCCGTCATCAAGGAAACCAGCAATTGTCTTCTTTATCGCAGCACACTCTGAAGTTTGTTCGCCATGGCTCATTGCAAGTAGGGCAAGAGTTGGCGAGGAGTGATGTAAGAAAAGTGCATGTAGGCAGTTTTAAAAAAGCTCCAAACCATCCAGTAGTCATTAAATACTCCGACATGGACGAATTGGAATGGTATGATTTTGTACATGAACTGATCATTCATTCTGATTTAATTCATCCCAATATAGTATCGATACTTGCAGTTTGCACCAGTCCTCTGTATTCATGCATCATTCTTGAATATATGAATTTGGGATCTTTGAGTCATTGTCTAGAAAAAAAATCGATTGATTTCAACAATGCGAATAAGCGATTGATTGGAGACGCTACTATTAGCGCAGTTGCTTACTTGCATGAAAGAAATATTGTGCATCAGGACATCAAAAGCGCAAATGTATTGGTTCACCAGCAAGATAAGCAGCTGATGGTGAAACTGAGCGATTTTGGATGTGCACGCGCAATTGATGCTACAACAAGTGCAGGCACAGAGCGTTGGCTTGCTCCTGAAGTAAAAAAGCGTGGGGGTAGATGCTCTAAGGGGTCAGATGTGTATGCTTTGGCGATTTTGTTATGTGTCACAGAGGTTGTAAATCAGTCAACGGTGTTGACGGCTATTTCAGATAGAAAATTTAATGTGATATCATCAAAAGTAGCGCCTAATTTATTCGCGTTACTGACACAGTGTTGGAATGAAAATCCTGAACAGCGTCCAACTATAGAAAAAGTTCAAAGCACACGTAATGATATCTATGCTAATGATGCTATCGATATCCCTTTGTCGTTAAATTGAAAACCAATGGAGTCACCCATTGGTTCATAAATATCAGTTCTCAATTACGCATTTAAAAGACATGTATTGAGCCCTGAAGGCGGTTGAGAGTACTCTTTAGAATCCATATTGCTTTGTGGTAGCATATGTTTTTCAGCGTGGTTTAATACAGCGTGTAAGTTAGCAATGGTCTGTGTCTTGTCCAGAGCGCCATCAGCAAAGATCGGTTGCATCTTCTTTATTAAGCTTTCATAAAGACTCGCACTTGAACGAGGTGCACCTTTAGCATCGAATAAGCCAAAGTGCTTTTTATTCCCTTCATTCCATTCGTAATTGTCTTTGAATGTCCATACAATAAATCCACGAATATCAATTCCTGCATCCAATGAGTTCACGATCACTCGTAAGTAGTCAATCAAAAACTGAGGACGTAAAGCATCTTTCTCATCTGCAATACCTGTCTCAGTGATGATGATTGGCAGTCTTAACTTACTCGCT
>JABDAB010000021.1 GCA_013289415.1 Gammaproteobacteria bacterium | reverse complement strand
GTAACTGTTGATACAGCCAGGGATTACCACTCCCAGCTCGTGCAATCATGAACGCATCACAGCCCGTACTGTTAAAAGCCGTGGCCAATGAGGCCTGATCAGCAATATCTCCATTCGCAATCACCGGGATCGAGACGGCTTGTTTAATCATTGCAATTTGAGCCAGATCACAGGGCCTATCATAATCATCCGTCCAGCGTCGGCCATGCACAATCAAGGCATCCGCACCTGCTTGTTCAATAGCTTGTGCCAGGCTCACATCGCGAGCATCCCCGGTAATACGTATTTTAACAGTGAAGGGGATTGTGATTACGCCACGCACTACTCTAATAATATCCAACAGGCGATCTGAATCGTCCAATAATGCACTGCCGGCATTTTTTTTTCGAATTTTGGTTTTTGGGCAGCCCGAATTCAAATCAATTAAATCAGCACCCAGAGCTTGCATACGAATTGCCGCTGCAGCCACAATGTGAGGATCATTTCCTGACAGTTGATAGCACAACCGAGTTTCCTCAGGTGCTCGGTATAAATAACGTGAGTCAGGTTGATGTTTGTGAAGCACATCATGAGCTGAAATCATTTCAGACACACAATAAGCAGGCGGGGTATAACGATAATACAATTGCCGGAACGGCGCGCAGCTGAATCCGGCCAAAGGTCCTTGAATCAGACGGTTTGGCAGGGTCAGGCTTCCAATGTTGAATGGGGTGTTCAGGAAGGTTTGCATAGGGTAATTTTACCGCTCTTCACCCATCATGTGCGCTAGTCCCTGCTTAAACTGCCCAAACGCAAGAATACGTGCAATCTGCTGGTTCGCACTTAAATACAGCACGCCGCTTTTATCACTAACTCCTAACGCTGGGAAAAGAATTAGCTGGTTTAACTGACTGGACAATGCAAAACTGTCCATTCCTAATGCATACAAGCGGTTATAACTGTTAAATTGCTCCGGCCAGTTGCGACTGCCCATCTGATGATTGAATACCCACGGCATGTCGCAAAAAATCACACCATCCAAATCACGGTCTTTCATCGAATTGGCACTGCCTGAGTACACGCTGGATGTCGCATACACAGGCACATTACCGGCATAATAATACTTTAACATCGGCATGATTTGTCGTGCCTTTGAAGGATAGGCCAATAGGAAAATCATGTCAAAATCCTGTCGCCGTCCAGGCGCTGATTCGATGTTGTGACCGAGCACCTGTTGTATATGCTTTCCACGCGCTTCACTATCCGACACATGTAAGAAATTACGGATACTGGTATTCATGTCATCGTGTGGACCATAATTTAATGTGTCAACCACCTGCCCGCCACTGGCTTGCCACTGGCTGGTAAACGCTCTCACAACATCTGAACCCCAAGCACCTGTGGGCGCAATAACCAGTGCGTGCGTCAACCCGCGCTTACGCGCTTTGGCTGCAACCTGACGCGCTTCATTGCCTGGTGACAAACCAAACTGCCAGGCATTGTCTTTCGTACTGCCCTCAAGATCATTAAGCAACAAGGTAGGTACAGGATGATCCATTGAAGCCACCTGAGTCACATCGGTCTTACTCAGCGGACCGACGACGTAATCCGCGCCTTCAGCCAGTGCCTGCTGATACAGTGAAGATATATTGCCTGTAGTCGTATTAAAAACCCGAACTTTCACATAATCATGGGCCGGACTGGCATCATAAGCAGCCATAAAGCCATCCTTTATCGCACCACCAGGACCTGCCAAAGGGCCTGTCAGGGGCAATAACAGTGCAATTTGCCTTGGTGAGGGATACAAGCGATTTGTTACACTGTCCAGCGGCGTCGGTAGAATATGATTAGCCGGATGATTGGGATATAACGTTTGCCAATGTGCAATATGCGACAGCATGGTCTGTGGATTGTCATACTGTTTGCGAGAAACCAGCGCCAGTTGCATCCAACCTTTCAAGACTGAACCATCCGTTGCTTCCAGTGCCAGAGTATCCAGTTCTGCGGCAGGTAACGTGGTTAACGATAACCACAACGCGCGGCGATTATTTGCTTTGGAAGCCTCATCAGGCAATAAATTTTCCAGTTTAATGCGTTCCACCACGGATTCTGCTGAATGACCAATGGATTGATAAGCAAAGGCTAGCATCTCGTAAAACTGCACTTGATAGTACACAGGCACGGCATTAATGCCGTGAATACCGGCCAGTTTGGCAATGGCAACTCGTGGTTGCTCATTAATTAAATCGATTTTAGCCTGCAATAACGTTTTTTCATCAGCCAGCTCTGGGGGTAATGCACCAGTCTGTGCTAAAATCGCCTGTCCCTGTCGCCATTGGCCATCATAAATCAACCGGCCTGCAGCCATCAGAAGCAAGGTCTGTTTTTCAGTCCCGATTTGGTTTTTTGCCAAAGCAAGGTAGGCGGCAGCTGGCATACTATAGGGACTGGCTAGCTTTTTACTGACTTGAAGATGGCTTTCTGTCGCCACCTTGCTGGTGCAATGTGTGAGTAAAATAACACAAAAAACGAGTAAGATGGGTTTCAAAATTCGTGTGATTGGCAACATAGAACCATAATCCAGGACGCAAGAAACCAAGAGGATAAACCAATATGGGCATTTCAGCAACAACTATGGGCATTCTTTACATTGTAGCAACCCCCATAGGCAACCGTGATGACATCACTGTGCGTGCATTAAATATACTTCAATCGGTCGATACAATCCTTGCAGAAGACACTCGTCATTCCATGCAATTATTAACATTATTGGGAATAAAAAAGCCCCTGATGTCATTGCATGCACACAATGAAGCCAATAAAAGCGAGTCTATCATTGCAGCGCTCGAGCAAGGAAAGTCTTTTGCATTAATCAGTGATGCAGGCACGCCCTTAATCAGCGACCCAGGCTATCCGCTGGTTAAACTCGCACACTCTCACGGCATTACCGTGGTTCCTATACCAGGCGCCTGTGCATTAATTGCTGCGTTATCAGCCGCGGGCGTACCTTGTGATACCTTCTCATTTTTTGGATTTTTACCTGCCAAACAAGCCGCTAGATGCAGCAAACTGGAGTCCATGCGTGCTATTGAGCACACCTTAGTTTTTTACGAATCAACTCATCGAATATTGGACAGCATTGACGATATCGCCACCGTGTTTGGCGAAGACTGTGAATGGGTATTAGCCAAAGAATTAACCAAAACATTTGAACGGTTTATTGCTGGAAACAGCGCAACAGTGAAGGCCTGGCTGCAATCAGATCCGGGTCATTGCAAAGGCGAGTTTGTTCTGATAATTCCACCCCGAGAACAACTACAGGAGCTACACAATAAAAGCACAAATCTGTTAACAATTTTATTAAAAGAGTTGCCCCTGAAACAAGCGGTAAAAATCGCCGCTCAGCTTACGATGGAAAATAAAAACGAGTTATATAAAATTGCGCTGGATTTGCAGGGGTAGGTTGAGCAGTGGCCCAACCTACCAGTTTTCAGCGCCCCATTGCGGGCGCCGTCAACTCGGGCAAACGTGTCAAATACCCACACTCATATGCTAAGTAAGCCAGTGTCAACAGTATGGCCAATGGAAAACTAATAGTAAATGCACCCAAAATAATCAAAGGTGCCACTGTATTTTTAGCCACTGTAAAACCCAGATTATCCCAAGCCTTCTGCACATTTTTCATTGAATCAGTGCTAACATTCAGGCCTTTATCCTGCTGTTGCTTTACAATCAGGCATTTTTCTTTGTATTCAGCATACTGACTACCTGACAGATACATAGCAATGGCCAAATTGCATATCAGAAAACAGACAGGAACCAATGCCGCTGGAGCTAATAAAAACATAACAGCAAGACTGCTTGGCAAAATACAGGCTGCTGCAATGTAAAATACAATCTCGGATCTGGCTTTCTCATGCGCCAGCGCAAGTTGGTCCAACTTTTCATTTTCTAATAAATACGCATCCGAACCTGGTTCCAAGGTATCTCTATACTCAATATATTCCTGTCTTTTTAATGCATAATTCTGGTCAGTCATATACAACACATAGCTTAACCAAAGAGCATCAAACACGGTAAAACCAATCAGCAGATAATTGGCGACAGGCGCTGCTATATGAAAATACGCCGCGTAATTGCTCAACCCATTAACGATGCCCCAAACTATATCATTCGTCATCTGAACATGGCGGTTTTTAACTTCCTCGTAGAATCGCTCACCCATGCTGATGGTTTCTCCTGGCGCTGGAAAAAACGTATGCTGGATCGTTTGGGTAAGATTAATAATAGTACGAAAACCAAAAACACCTACGCTTAAGGCATTATAAACACCAACAGGAGCATTCAGAACGGCAATATTAACCTGCCGTCCCATCATTCGCTCAAGGCCGTCCAAGTAATGATATTGTTTAGCCAACAACAACGACTGTTGTGCTGTGATCATTGAAAAACGTGTACTGAGACGCTGCATATTGACTTTACCAGTCCAATTACGGAGCTTGTCCATGCTAAACGGTACGTTTGATAACTCATACAAATCACTGGCAATCGTTTCGAACAACGTTTCTTTGTCGGGAACTCTCACTTTTTTGTTGTTAATGCGCTTTTCAAGCGCATCACATAGCTCCGAATATTTGATCGCATTAGCGCATGCAGGGCTGTAAGCATTGTGATAATTTTTCAGCATGGATGCCGTATAATAACAATACAACCAGGACGCACGACGATTTTTACCATTATTGTTCAGAACAGCTTGTAAATCAGACAGCTCTTGATCAGTTGATCCGCGATGAGCGGTCAAAAAAGAAAAATCTTTCTTTGCCCGCGTGCTAACATCATCGATAGATGTTTCTGGATTGACCGATTGGAAAAAAGCCTGCTTATCGGCAACAAATGGACTGAGCATAAAAAACCCTGTGTTAATAAATTAATCATCGAGACAAAAATAAAGACTATATCATTCTATGCATGACGAAACAAGTTGCAACACGTTATTATGTTGACAGTGGCAATGAATTTTTTCGTAAACATCAAAATATCGTTTGCGATAGGCCAATAACACTGATAATGTCAACAGCCCCTATTTTCCAATACAAAAACTGGAAAAAATCTCACCGAGCAAATCATCCGGTGTAAATTCACCGGTAATTTCACACAGTGCCTGATGAGCAAGACGTAAATCTTCCGCAAGCAACTCACCCGCTCGGTGAACAGACAATTGATTATGCCCTGCCAACAATAGCGCCTGTGCTGTATCCAGCGCCTGTATATGCCTGCGTCTTGCTAAAAAGTGTCCTTCAGCAGGTTGATAACCTACCACCTCTTTAATTTTGGCTTTTAACAGAGAAAGTCCTTCGCCTGATTTTGCCGACAGATACACAGCACTGGACTCAATTTTCGCTGAACAACCCAAGGTATCAATTTTATTAAACACCTGAATAATCGGTACATCCGTTGGCAATACTGCCTGAATAGCCTCATTCAACAACGTCGTATCAGCACCGCAACTCGCATCAATCACAAGCAACACACAATCTGCTCTACTCACTTCCTGCCAGGCCCGCTTGATTCCTTCTTTTTCAACCAAATCATCACTTTCACGCAATCCTGCGGTATCAATGACATGCAATGGAATATCATCCAACAAAATGTGCTCTCGCATCACATCACGGGTAGTGCCTGCCACCTCGGTAACAATCGCCACGTCACGACCGGATAATAAGTTGATTAACGTTGATTTTCCAGCATTGGGGAGACCAGCAATGACCACAGACAATCCTTCACGCAACATAGCACCCTGATTGGCACTGGCACGAATCAGCGCAAGATCTTGGCGCACAGTCGTGAGCATAGCAGTAATTTTTCCATCATTGAGAAAATCAATTTCTTCCTCGGGAAAATCAATGGCTGCTTCGACAAATAAACGCAAATGAATCAGTTGATCATTAATGCCATGAATTTTTTTGGAAAAATCACCCTGCAAAGAACGTACTGCCATACGAGCCGCGGTTTGTGAACTAGCATGAATCAGATCAGCGATGGCTTCAGCCTGAGTTAAATCAATTTTATTATTAAGAAATGCGCGCTCGGAAAATTCCCCAGGCTTAGCAAGACGGGCACCTAACTGTACACATTCTGTCAATAAACCATCAAGGACAACTGGCGCACCGTGTACTTGAAACTCAACAACGTCTTCGCCAGTAAAAGAAAAAGGCGCCTTAAAATACAGCAAGATTCCCTGATCGATTAACTCAGAATTGCTTGCATAAAACGCACGAAAATGCGCCTCACGCGGTGTAATTAATGCGTTTTGAGTTATTTGTCTCGCAATATCACAAGAGAGAGGACCGGAGACGCGGATAATGCCTACCCCGCCTCGTCCCGGCGGGGTAGCAATCGCTACAATGGTATCAATGTTCATTTTACAACGGTTAGTTTCTTCACAGACTTGGTCGGCGATTTGGGCTTTTCATCACCATATTTATGGGTGATATACCACTGCTGGCTTATAGACAAAGTGTTATTCACAATCCAGTACAACACCAAACCAGCAGGAAAGTTCCAGAACAAACCCGTAAATAAAATGGGTAAAAACATCATAATTTTGGCCTGCATTGGATCCGGTGGTGCCGGATTCAATCTTTGCTGAATCAACATGGTAGCACCCATGATAACAGGCAACACATGCCATGGATCAGACGATGCCAGATCAGTTATCCACAACATAAATGGCGCTTGACGCAGCTCAACGCTTTCCAACAAAACCCAATATAACGCAATAAACACCGGGATTTGAATGACAATGGGTAAACAGCCGCCCAATGGATTCACTTTCTCCTGACGATACATTTCCATCGTAGCCTGACTGATTTTTGCTTTGTCATCACCATATTTTTCACGCAATGCCAGCAATTTAGGTTGCAACTTTCGCATGCCTGCCATGGATTTATAACTAGTAGCTGATAACTTGTAAAACGCCAGTTTAATCAACACAGTAACCAATACAATAGACCATCCCCAGTTACCAACAACCGAGTAAATCGCTTTCATCAGAGAAAACAATAGACCAGAAATAAACCATAACCAACCATAATCAACGGTTAAATCAAGGCCGGGAGAAATGGCTTTTAATGTATCCGTAATTTCAGGCCCCAAGTATAGGCGTGAACTAATCTCTTTCTGTTGATTAGGGGCTAGCGTAATAGGCTGACTAACTGCACCAATGGTGTAATCACCATTTACAGCACGGGTATAAAATCGGCTTTTACTGTCCGCAGTGGGCACCCAGGCAGTGAGAAAATAATGCTGTTGCATGGCAATCCATCCACCATCAACATCCAAATCGAGATTGGATTTTGTCATGTCTTTAAAGGCAACTTTTTTATAACGCGACTGACCTGGCTTGGAATAGGATGCTCCCGTATATGAACCTACATGAAACATACTGGAGCTATCTTCTGTCGGTGAACTGCGCAGTAGTTGGGTATTCATATACCCTTTCCATTCCTTATCACCTTCATTAGCCAATGCATAACGAACCTCAATCAAGTAGCTGTCTTTTGTAAAGACAAACTCTTTTTTGACCGCCAGACCGTCTGAATTTTTCCCGTTTAAAGAAACAATCAGCACCTTTTGATTAGGAGATAACTGATACTGTTCCTGTTCGCTGGTAAAAGGCACATCAACCGATTGCACTGTTTGTTCATTAACAACAAACAAACTGCTATCAGCAACATAACGTTCGCCTTCATTATTTTGTAGCAACATAAATGGCTTGTTTTTTTCAACACTACTTTCTGGATAATCCAGTAATTGAGCTTGTACAATGTCACCATGTTTCAAGTCAATCAATAAATCCAGCACATCCGTTTTAACCTGAATCAATTTTGTTGACTGAACAGTCGGCTGATTGACCGGTTTACTTTCTTCATTTTCAACCATAGAGGGCATTAATCGATCATCAGCATTTGATGTGGTCGGTACAGCTAACTGTTGCATACTGCGATGTTGAGGGACAACAACCGGGTAATCAATCTGCCAAGCTGTCCACAAGGAGTAAACAACTAGCGCTAACACTGCATATAAAACTACACGTCGAGTATCCATTAAAGCGTCTCTTCATCAGGTAAAACAGGATCGTAACCACCCTTAGACCAAGGATGGCAACGTAACAAACGGTGGCACGCTAACCATAATCCCTTACCAACACCATAATGCATGATGGCCAGCAAGGCATATTGCGAACAACTGGGATAAAAACGACAACAGGGTATTATCAGTGGGCTGAGCAAATATTGATAAATTTTGATTGGAACACAAATCATTTTTCGTATGAAGCTGATAATTTGTTCCATGCATTACCCAATTTAGCACTTATTGTCGAATTAGGCACTTTACCAACACCAGGTCTTGCCAACATGACCATGTCCACAGATGGAAGATGCTTATCCGTTCTAAATGTTTCGCGTAGTATACGTTTGACCCGATTGCGATCATGTGCCTTTGCTATCATTTTTTTAGATAAGGCCAGTCCAAGTCGAGCGTGGCCTACTGTGTTGTCGCGATACAAAATAATAAATTCAGGGTTTACTATTTTTTTGGCTTCAGCAAACACGTGGTCATATTCACTTTTCTTCAACAACCGACGTGTTTTGTCAAAGCAATTCACGTTAAGCAGCTAAACGTTTACGGCCCTTGGCACGACGACGCTTGATAACCAAACGACCTGAACGGGTTGCCATACGAGCACGAAATCCGTGATCACGTTTACATTTGAGATTACTGGGTTGGAAGGTACGTTTCATGATGAACCTGTAATTAATTTTTTAGAGTTGCCATGATAAGGAACTTTTCGTCGACTGTCAAATAGGATGTTGATTATTTTTATAGCACGCAAGTGTTGAATCAGATTGGCTATTATTATAATTTAGTTAAATAAGTATCTTATTACTTGTTATAAGCATTGAAATTTCTGTGGTTATTCCTTCATATTTATTTAATATCAACATGTTACAACGATTTTAGCCTGTTAAGAAAGCCTGCTTTAATCCGGTATACATCGAGTAAAGTATACATGCTTTCATTTTCATAGGAACTTGTACACCGGTTCTCATCATGTTAACGCCCGGGTTATTCACAGGAAATATCCGTTTTTAATGTCTAACCACGATCCCTTCGGGCTGATGAGGTGTGGTAACGACGTCTCGCAATCTCAATGCCCAATCTCCCAATATAATTATATTAAGTTAAATATATTACTTATTCTTATTATAAGCATCGCAAAATCTGTTGGTATTCCCTTATATGCTTAACATATCAGTTAGTTACAAGATTTTTTGCCTGTTAAGAAAGTCTGTTTGAATCCGGTATATAAGTGGTGCAAAAGGAATGAGTCATTGTATGATGTCACTTGTGCACGGTTTGTTACCTTGTTAAAAGGCGTGTTATTCACAGCTATTCCAAGTGATTTGGATATTGGATAAAAGAGCATAAAAAAGACGCATATCATTCTGTTTATGCTAATATATTGATTTAAATATGATTTTATTGATTTATAATTTGACACAATGACCTTTGTCCTCTATGTTTTAAGAATAGATACAAACATAGGTTTAAATATGAGTGATCCTGTCGTTGCAATCATTGGTGTTGGATATGTTGGGCTTGAATTGGCTATCGCGTTTTGCAAGGCAGGGATATCTGTAATTGCCTATGATCAAAATATAAATCGTATTGAGACGCTTTGTAATCACATTGATTGCAATAAGGAAATAAATAAACTCACTGATAATAAGATTGTATTTACTCATGATACCGCGCTGCTTATTGATGCAACACATTACATTATTGCCGTACCAACACCAACGTTTAGAGAAAAGCCTGATTTGTCTGCATTGAACGATGCAGTAACCATGATTAGTCACTGTTTAAAAAAAAATGATTTGGTTGTGCTGGAATCAACGGTTTATCCTGGAGCCACTGATGATATCGTTATTCCTATCTTGGAAAAAAACAGTGGGCTTGAAAGTGGCATTGATTTTTTTGTTGGATTTTGTCCTGAGCGAGTTGTACCTGGAACAGAAAATCATGACATGCAAAGCTGTTTCAATGTTGTGTCCGGTCAAAATGAAAACGCATTGTCGAGGGTTGTAGAACTGTATGAAAAGGCATTACCAGGATTAGTGTATCCGGTCTCTTCCATGAAAGTCGCTGAAGCCTCTAAATTAATAGAAAACATTCAACGTGACGTTAATATTGCTCTGATGAATGAATATGCTGAAGTCATGGATAAAATGGGTATTTCTATCCATGACGTGCTGGATGCCGCTCGAACAAAATGGAATTTTTTACCTTTTAAACCAGGGCTTGTTGGCGGGCATTGCATTCCCATTGACCCTTATTATTTAATTTACCAAGCCAATCAATTTGGTATAAAAACACCGTTAATTTCTACTGCAAGACAGGTTAATGAAACCTTCACAGACTTCATCGCAGATAGCACGATACAGCAATTGAAAAAACAGGGTTTTTCTCCAAAAGATACCAACGTCGCTATATTTGGTCTAAGTTTCAAACCAAACGTCATGGATACAAGGCATACATTATCCGTTGCCATATATAGGTTACTGGAATCACAAGGTATACATATGTTTGTTTATGACCCGGTAGCAAATGACGAATACCCTGATATAACCCGTGTTAACTGGGATTTACTGCCAATATGTCATGCCATTATATTAGCGCAGGAACACGACATATTTGTTAAGCAGGGCATGGATATTCTTTGTGAAAAATTAATTTCGAACGGCGTGTTTATAGATATTCCTGGCGTGTTTGCAAATCAGCGAGGGCTGCGATCGGATATTGCTTATTGGGGCTTATAGTATCCAGTGAAAGGATGATTAATCATGCATATACTGATAACAGGTGGAGCGGGTTTTATTGGATCACATATTGTTGAATATCATTTAAATCAGCATGATAGCGTGCATGTATTAGATGATCTTAGCTCAGGTAGTGAAAATAATATCAGTCAATTTAAATCCAATCCAAACTTTCAGTTTACAAAAGCAGATATTCTTACGTTTTCACAGCTTGATAAAGTAGTGTGTTGGGCTGATTGCATTTACCACATGGCTGCCATTGTTGGTGTTTTAAAAGTGATCAAAGAGCCTCTTAAGGTGTTGGCTGTAAATATGGGGGGGACTGAGCGTGTCTTGCGCGCCGCTCAAAAATCCTTTTGGAAGCCTCGAATATTTATTGCTTCAACATCCGAGGTATATGGAACTTGTGATTTAAATTCCTCCAGCGAAAAATCAAATTTAATCTTGGGTACTGGAAAGAAAAGTTGTGCATCCTATGTTATCAGTAAGCTGTCTGCAGAATTGCTGGGTGAGACCTATTTTCAGCAGTATGGACTCCCGGTTACGGTATTACGTCTGTTCAATACGATTGGACCCAGGCAAACCGGGGCCTATGGCATGGTTGTACCCCGATTTATAGAGAATGCGGTGAAAAACAATCCAATTGTTGTTTATGGAACAGGCAATCAAACCCGTAGTTTTTGTGATGTACGTGATATGGTCTCTAAACTGTGTGGTATGCTAGATAATAATCGAACGATTGGGGAGTTGATTAATATAGGCCATGATCAGGAAATATCCATTAATGACTTGGCTAAACTCATCAAAAATATCGCAAAAAGTCACTCTGACATTCAACATATTCCCTATGAAGAAGCTTATGGACGTGGTTTTGAAGATTTTATGTCTCGCAGACCGGATCTGACCAAACTTCACCAACTAACCTGTGATGGGTATCAATGGGACTTGAAGAGTACTTTAACGGATTTAATATCAACCATTAATTTGACATAAAGGATTAAACGAGTAGAGTGATTTTATGGTTGAACTGATTGAATTTAAATGAATAAAGTAGATTACGCCTGTTTAATCATTTCCAGCATGCTTGTGTTGAATGTAACCACTGTATCTTATGCGAGTGAAACGCCATTATCTGTAGCTCAACCGGCCTCTTCAGTTCAATCAAAACCACCTATTGTAATTGAAGGATATGACTATAATCGATTAAGGAATCTGTATAGGGAAGGTCAGCATGAAGATGCGATTGCTCAAGCGTTACTTTATTTAAATGAACACCCAATGGATGGTGATGTACGTTTTTTATTGGGAACATTTTATTTTTAT
Source organism: Gammaproteobacteria bacterium (assembly GCA_013289415.1). GTDB lineage: Bacteria > Pseudomonadota > Gammaproteobacteria > Legionellales > Legionellaceae > DDPF01. The sequence continues at coordinate 14,555 of JABDAB010000021.1, read as the reverse complement.
AGTAAAGATTATCTTAATGCTCGAATCGAACTATCCAACGTCTTGCAACAATATCCGCAATATTTTGATGCGCGTCCTGTGTTAGTTAATGTTGATATAGCTTTAGGTCATTACCAGGAAGCAAATGATATAACCGATGTGGGCCTGATTTTAAATCCAGAGAATGTAGAGCTGTTAAGTAAAAAGAAAGAGCTTACAATGTCTATTCCTATGAAAACAACGTCTCAAGCAACATCCAATCAACCCATTTCTTCTGTAGTTACTATCCATAAATCTACCATCAAAACCAGATTAAATACCACAGCATCGTTACCTCGTGTAGCTGAGAAGAAAAAATACCTGAACGAAGTGGGCATTTATCAACAAAATTATTATATATCGGATGTCCATCAAACGTGGGATTATAGTACTGTGTATTATGGTCGTGATACCGGTTTTGGCAAAGTCTATGGAAAGTTGAACTACAGTAACCGTCAATTCATGCAAGCGCCTCAGGGAGAAATTGAGGCTTATCCAAAACTAAGCAAATATGTGTACCTTTATTTGGACTTTGCTTTTGCAAATAATCCTAGTCTATTTCCTGACAGAAAGTACGGTGTTGAGGGTTATCTTCAGGCAGGAAAAACACTGAGTTTATCTTTGGGTGGAAAATATAATAACATAGATAGTCACCACCATTTTACAGTGTTGACAGGCTCGATTGCAAAAGATAATAAACAGGATCGTTTGACGTTTCGACCTTATTACTTTATACCCGGAATTGGAAATAACTCCACGCTATATACGCTGGATTTCCGTCATACAATTAACGATCCATTCTATTATTTTGGGTGCCTGATTGGTGCAGGAACGTCTCCTGATCTTGCTGATTTGATTACAATCAACTTTATTATTTTAAAAAATAAAATGGTTAACCCCTATATTAACTTTCCATTATTTAATGACCAATTGATTGTTAATCTCGGGGTGCTTTATCAAAATCAAATTTTCCCCACGAATCGAGTACGAAACTGGATCGGTGGCACGATGGGGTTGGTCTGGAAATATTAGACCTAATTTTGATTGGACATTGGACAAAAGAACATGAAAAAAGACTCATGTCCTTCTGTCCATGTGTGTGGTTCATGGGTATTGAGAAAGGTTAGCGTATTTAATAGAAGGTTTGCGATAATGCATGATTATACTCAAACCTCCTATTAAATCGAGATCGCAATTATTTGGACAAGCTACATGCGTGTTTTTGCATGTGGCTTTGTCCAAACTCCAATTTTGAGGGAATAAATAAAATGCCTGAATTTTTATCTTTGATAAAAATAATCGCAATAGTTCAGGTGATCTTAATCATTTTATTATTGATCTTTGCATATGCAATTAAAGTGTACTGTTATTATAAGTTACGTCGTAATTTGCGGATAACGCATGCTATTGAGCAATGCATTGCTGATGTATTAAAAAGTAAAGATAATGAGATTACATCATTAATGTTGCCTTATAAAAAGCAAAATATCATTGTCCTTGATCTGATTAATAAGTTTGATGCAACCATTGCAACAGATGCGTGGAACACGGTACGCAACCAATTAATCGATGTAATTGTTTTGCCACAAGCCCGAGGTTTTTCGAAGTCAAAGCAGTGGTATAAACGATACATTGCCTGCCGGTCATTTCAATTATGCTTAAACCTGAAAAGGTTAACAAAACAGGATGAGGATCAGATCAGGATTCTCATTAGTGACTCAGTAAAACTGGTTTCAATTAACGCGGCCATCCTTGCGCTTCGGTACAATTCACAAGACATGCTGGATACTGTAATTGATTTTTTTTCAATCGATAGACGGGTACAACAATCGTTGGTTTCACAAGTTATATCGGGATCTGACGCAGGGATAATTCCATTGATTATGAATAGGATAAAGCGTGAAACCAACCCGTATGTCAAGGCGTTTTGTTACCGTATTCTCATTCAGCTTCCTTTTGCGTCAGAGACTTGTGAAACGGCAGATATTGATGTGAAGTCCAGCACGATAGACCTCAGGCTAGCGGCCATAGAATATATATTTCATAATAATCCCACAGCATCAGCCACGCTGTTGATTCGTCTTTTGAACGATGAGCATTGGCAGGTTCGTGCAAGGTCAGCCAAGTTACTGGGTCAAACGGGAGATGAATCGTTTGTATCTGAATTGGAAGTTTGTTTGAAAGATCCAGACTGGTGGGTGCGCAATAACGCGGCTGTATCCCTTTTCGCATTAGGACAAAAAGGTATTTTTGTTTTGAAAAATCAAAACCCGACTGTTGATCAATATGCATATGATATGGCAATGCAGGTTTTGCTACGAGAGCAAGAGTAATGATCCGCTTAATTAAGGCATAGTCTTGAACAATATAATCTATTATATTAGTTTTTCTATTTTGATTTATTTTTTTATTTTGTGTATAGGATACACAGTTATTTTATTTGGAACCGTATTTAAGATCCTTAAAAAATATAAAAGCTATAAATTTAATAATATTATTCTTGAGTTCGATACAAATCCATTGTTACCTATAACCATTATTATTCCAGCCTACAATGAGGTTAGGCGCATTGCCAATGCGGTTGCTTCAGTTTTTAACTCCAATTATAAAAACGTTAATTTAATTATTGTTAATGATGGTTCTACCGATTCAACACTGCAGCAGTTAATCGATGATTATTTTTTAGTGAGGATTCCGCCTGCTTTCAAGAAAAAAATAATAACAGGTGAGGTTCGAGCGTATTATCAATCCACTCGTTATCCCCATTTAATTGTGATAGATAAAGAACATAGTCCCTTTGCCAACTCAGGAGCCGATTGCATTAATGCAGGACTTAACGTGTGTCGAACTCCGCTATTTATTACTCTGGACGCAGACACCATTCTGGAACCGGAGGCATTAACACATATGATTTTCATGTATTTAACCACCCCTCATTGTGTTGCAGTAGGGGGAGATGTGTATATTCCCGATCCTGATAAAATCAAAGACGGAAAATTATTGGCTACCAGCATTCCATCAAATACGCTCTTGGGAGTACAGGTTTGTGAATATTTACGATCGTTTTCGTATGGTCGAGAGGGGTGGGAACTTTTAGGAGGAGCTTTGTGCTATCCTGGGGCGTTTACCATGCTGGAAACACAAGCTGTAATCGATGCTGGGGGTTTTGATTCATGTAATTTCGCCTATGATGCTGAAATCATTATGAAATTACACCACGTTATGGGCGAGAAAAAACATCCTTATTCAGTGACTTATGCTCCCAGTGCGATTGTCTGGTCCGAGGGTCCAAAAACATTAAAAACATTTTGGAATCAACGTAATCATTGGCAGCGAGGCTTGCTGAGATGCTTGTCACTGCATTGGAAAATGATCGGGAATGTAAATTATGGTGTAACGGGTTTACTGGCATTTCCGTCTTATATCTTATTCGAAATATTTGGCCCGATTGTGGAGTCTATAGCCTATGTTACACTGATTCTAGCTGTAATTTTTACCCCTGCTTTGCTCTTGAATATGGGCTGGCTATTATGTCTTGCTTGGGGGTATAGCACGTTTATTACGATGTCCTGTGTCATTTTAAGTCTATTAACATTTGATAAGTACCATAGTAAGATGGATATATTACATCTGTTTTTCCTAAATACACTGGATATGATTTTTTACAGACAATTCAGAGCATTTTGCGCATTATTTGCGGCAATTCACTATGTGTTTAATCGAATACTGGGAAGGTCACAGTGAAGCATGTATATTTTAACTATTGACAGACTCGAGGGCTAAATGGCTAATTATCTTGTTACAGGTGGCGCAGGGTTTATTGGTTCTCAATTGACTAAAAAATTAATTGCTCAGGGGCATGATGTACTGGTTGTTGACGATTTATCAAATGGCAAAATCATTCATCCGCAAGCGACGTATATAAAAAAAGATATTACGCAGCTTGATAATATCCATGGTCTATTTAAGACTATTCACGGGTGTTTTCATCTGGCCGCTATTCCTGTAGTCAGTATGGATTTTGATCAATGGTTTTTATTTCATAAAATTAATTTGGACGGGAGTTTGAACGTATTCAAATCGGCGGTTGATGCAGGAAATGTTCCGGTTGTTTATGCATCATCCTGTGGAGTTTATGGCGAATCCAAGCGCATGCCTCTCACTGAAAGTCAGCGCATTAACCCACTCTCAGCGTATGGCTGTGATAAACTATCAACAGAATTAAATGCCGGTTTTTTATCGCATATTTATAAATTACCCAGTACCGGATTGCGTTTATTTAATGTCTATGGCCCCTATCAACAAGCGACCTCCCCTTATTCTGGCGTTATTGCAAAGTTTATTACGCGCATACTGAATAACAAACCGCTGACCATTTTTGGTGATGGTGAGCAAGTCCGAGATTTTGTCTTCGTTGAGGATGTGGTGGACAACCTAATTCACGCAATGAACACAGTAAAGTCAGCCGCCCAATGCGTTAATATTTGTACCGGAGTGAGTATAACCATTAACAAGCTGGCGAATTTAATATCGAGCTTGCTTGAAAAAGAATGTGTGATAAATTACAAGCCGGCTAGACAATATGATGTTAACGTTTCATATGGAAGTCGCAAAAAAATGAATGCTTGCGGATTTAGAGCGGATCATGATATTAAACAGGGTCTGATTAAAACCATTGATTATTTCAAACTCGATTCCGCAGTTATTAATGAACTTGGATGCCGTCGTCCCTGAATTTAGTGTGACTTGGCTGGCGAGCGCAGCCCCTAATGTCCGGAATCCATCTTGCAGTTTGACTCGGTGCCAAGGCTTCGAGACGGCGCACTGAGTTCTGCAATACACCTGCAAAACAGAAAACGCGCCTCCTTAGCCCGAACGGGATCGGGGTAAATTGAAAAACTGCAGAGTCGAGCCTATACTGTTACCAATGGTTCATGGACATTGATAAAGAGTGGACAATGGAAATACAAGATATCCAGGCATACATTCAGCAAATGGCCATTGCAGCCGCAGCCAGTCCTCATCCTCGACATTTAAAAGAACAAATCCTATCAAAAGTATTTCATCAAAGTTTGAATGATTTAACACAATTGATTGAACAATCGACGTCGGAGCAGAATGGAAAAGCTGATTTATGCGAAAAACTAACTCTATTTTTAAAAAATTATTGGGAAAAATATCAAAACTCGCCACTGGCTTATACTTGTATTCCTAACCACCCATTCACAGATTTATGTATCGAGATCGCGGTTTGGATTGCTGAAAACTCACCAACACCTGATTTAAATCCTTTAGAATGCCTCATGCCGGGTGTTTACACGGACTCGTTGCATTCTGATTACCTCGATTTAGTCCCTCCTCAAAAAACAGACGTTCGAGCTTGGTTAAAAAAAATTATTCGAACACACATCTTAGGTGATAATAGAAACGAATTGATCCCGATCCAAGTCGTAATGGAAACGCCTGAAAATACCTTTGGAGACTTTCAATCAATAAAACCCTATCATGATCTGTTGTCGACAGACGCTGCCAGTTATTATCTACAATCCACGGCGCCTGAATATCATCGGATCACCTGGCACTCCACAATGACCCAAGCGATTAACGATGCAAAATTAGCCGTCGATGATTTATTTCAGAAAGAATCCAATTTTTACACAGAACTGTGTCGTTTTACACGTTTATTAAGCTTCTATGATGCCCATAAAGGCATAGGAAGCGTTACAGATGCGGCTTCAGGCGCTTATTCTGCCATTTTTAACTTTAAAACCTATTACGACACCTTATCACCAGAAGAAATCGGACAAATCCCTGAGCCACTTAACAATGAAATTAATTTATTATTCACGTTAAGCAGTGACTGGATAAAAAATCGGAATGCCACTGAAAATCTGGAAACATGTATTGGAACACGTCGTGAGACCATTGAGAGAGCCGCAGAAGGACACGAAGAATTACTATCACAAATTCATACATCGAAAGAATATGGTGAATACTGGCTTATCAACGCACAGAAACAGTTACGTCAATCTAAAGACGCTTTAAAAACAACGCTTGATCAAAATACCTATACGGATGGCGCCGATTTTATTGGTATTACCGCTGAATTACTGCAGCAACTCAATATCCATTTTTCAATCAACGATGAAAAAGATGCTGACATCATTCGAGCTTTATCACCAGCTGAAATCCGAACCATCTTTAATGCGCCTGAAAATCAAATGGTATTGCTCAATTATTTACGAAAAAATTATCTTAGAATTGAAAAGCTGGTTATGCTATTTATCGAATTAAACCCTCAACAAATCAAAGCATTACTCGAAAGCATGTCAGAAACGCTCATACAACATCAATTCCTGTCGAATGATCCTAAAAACTTGATCGCCCTCCTCATCTCCCTTACTCCAGAAAAATGTGTTACCGTTCTGGAGGCTTATGGGTATTCATTAAATACCCGTCAACCTATCGAAATGCTACAGTTCCTTTCCCCAGAGCAAATCACAGCAATACAAAACAGTGTAAAAAATAAATTTTCTAATCCCACCGCTTTATCGGATGCATTTTGCAGATGGATGCCAGTCATCGTGGATGACATCCAGGAACAATTACCTGCGTTAGTCAACGATTTCGACGATTTCAACAAAATATGTTTTGCTCTTTCAACCCCACAAACAGCCCAACAACGTAGGATGTTCATCAACGCACTTAATAAAAAATTACCAGACCTCTTCAATAATAGTTTAAGCGATCTTCATACAATCAAAAATGCTCTTTCAGAAGAACAATATACGCTTTTCTTCGATGCAATTAAACACAAATTATTAGCATTAACCAATGATTTAAACGACATTTGCAGAGTCATTTATTATCTTTCAAGTAAAGAACTGGCGATTCTTTTAGTCAATCTACCGTCGGATCAATTAATGCCTCTCTTTGAGGCCATTGAAGATACCTCACAGTCATTGGCGAAAGCGAAACAAGATACGGAAGAACACCCTTTATACAGACATATTGAAGAATTTCAGAAGCGCGGCATATCAAACCGGATGTTAGAGGTTTCGCCTAATTTAGATTGGATTCCCAGCAATAAACGTTTAATGTATTTAACGCGGAAAGATAATAGGGGCTCCATCGCGCTAGAGATGGCTTTAAACGATACCATTGTATTAAAAAAATATCTCCAATCACTGCCTGGAGAAGCGTTGATTCAAGCGATTTATTTATCAACAAATAATGGATTTCTTATCGATATTGCCAGAAAATACCACAAGGAGGCATTTGATTTAATGCTGCAGTGCGTTCAAGAGGCATTAAATCAAAAAACCATATCATACCATGAAATAGTAACTCCAGTGCTTTTAGACGCTTTGCTTTCACGAGAATTACCTGAAAATATTCCGCAAATACTCGCACAAACAGATACCGAAGGACGCACGGTACTCGAGTATATTGCCAAGAGTGTAGCGGCATTAGAGGTGACTTTAAAACATCTGCCTGATTTAGACTGCGTGCCTCCTGATAAGCGACTCGCTTATTTAACCAAGGATGCGCTTGTATCAACCATTCTCAACGAAGGACGATACGATCTCGTTTTGTTAAAAAAATATCTTACATCCTTGACCATCACGGAATTGATTCAAGCGATTCATTACAGACCTAATAGTGGTCAAGGACTATCATTGATAGATTATGAAAATGAAGGCGCTCAACATCTCATCCTGGATTTTATTCAAGACGCTTTGGCACAAGGAGAACTGTCATTACATCAATTATGTGACTATCCAACGTTGTTAGACGGCATACTTTCTCGAGAAAAATCAGACAATATTCCAAACAGGTTGTCCGAAGAAAACGAAGAAGGACAAACCCTATCTGCGTATATCACAACGAAGCAGCCAAACGCATTAAGAGTGCTTTTGAAGTTTTTACCGGATATCAGTATTATTCCTTTGGATAAACGTCTCGCTTACTTAATGCAACAAGACAGCTTCACCTCTCGTGCAGCACTCGACGATGGATTAAACGATCCCATCTTATTGGAAAAATATCTTAAAATACTGACTATAGATGAGTTGATGCAAGCGATGCATTATAAGTTCAACAAAAGAACAACATGGATAGACCGTGTAGAAGAAGGATCTCATCCATACGAACTCGTCCTGAATTTTATTCAGGACGCAGTGACACAAAAAAAGCTGTCATTACATCAATTATGTGATTATCCAAAATTATTAGAAGGTGTGTTGACTGGAGAAAAATCAGACAATATCACAATGATGTTTGCCGAGAAGAATGACAAAAATCAAACGTTACTGGAGCATATTGCTGAAAATACAGCTTTATTAAGAAATATATTACGGTTATTGCCTAATTTAGACCCCATTCCCATTACGAAGCGGTTCATGTATTTAACCCAGCAAGATGCCAAGGGATTTACCGAATTGGATGCAAGCTTAGACAATCCCGTGTTATTAAAAAAATATCTCAAATCGCTTTCTGCCTTAGAGTTAGTCCAAGCCATGAATTTACAAAATAAGGATAAGTGTGCTTATAAGACACTGAAATACGATTACAAATATTCAGCTAATGTGGTGCTTGATTTGGTTCAAGAGGCATTGAATCAAAACAGATTATCACTGCATCAAATAGTCGCCTCTCCCCATCTGATAATGGATATATTAGCTCGAACTCGGCCAGAACATCTTCCAAACATGATCGCGCAACAAAACGAAGAAGGACAGACTGTTTTGCAGAGCATGGCCAAAAACTCACAAATTTTAAGAATTATTCTGCTATTATTACCTGATCTGGACAGTATTCCTATTACCACTCGTTTGAGTTGCCTGACTCAAAGAAATGAGTATGATCGACCCATAATGCTTGAGGATGGCGTAAGAGAGCATAAGGTATTAGAAAAATACCTTAAAGGCCTTTCTTTCGATGAGCTTAAAAATATCCTTGATTGTCCTATAAAGTTGGATGGGACAAAGTCACTTCTAGTAGTAGCGAGGCTTTATTTTCCAGACTCGTACAATATCATCTTTAATTTGGTTCAAACAGCGTTTGTTAAATGCGACATCTCATCAAACACATCCGATCAAGTTCAACAGCATTTAAGGTATCTTTCAACGAATTTTTCTGCATCCGAAGTTGAAAGGATACTCAATCAAAAAGACGAAAATGGGTATACCGTCATTCAACGTCTTATCCCGTATCCCCTATTGATAAGACCGCTGTTGCTGTCATCACCCGGTTTAATCAACGCTATTCCCTCTGAAGAGCGCTTTCAATGTTTAACGTTAGAAAAACATGGTAAAACGATATTTGAAGAGGAGAGTAATCATTATAAAATAGAGGCATTAAAAACGCACCTTCAATCACTTTCGGGTGATCAATTTCTTCTCGCATTGGATTATCAGGGAAAAAGTTCGTTATTTTCGCTTCTCGGTAGTAGAGGTAGTCCCTCATTTGAATTAGTGATTGGCTTGACCCGAGAATTGCTGGATCAAAAACGCCTTTCATTACATCAATTAATAAAATACCCGATGCTGCTCAAGCGCATTTTATCCCAAGAAAAACCAGAAAATATCTTTGAACAGTTATGTCAAAAAGATGAAGAAGGCGTTACTGTATTCGGAAAAATGGCACAACAAAACGCACCATTATTAAAAATCGTTTTAACTCTATTCCCGAATTTAGAACATAGCATTTTAGAACATATCCCTGCTGATAAGCGTTTAGCCTATTTAACTCGGCGTCCAGCAGGATCACGTTCAGCACTGGAAGAGGCACTACATACTCCTTCCAAGTTAGAAGAATATTTATTATTGCTGCCCAAAGAGCATTTACTTCAAGCAGTGAATTACTGCAAAGGGATAGGCTCCCTTAAAACAAGTGAGGCTTTGCAGTCTATTCCTGGCAAATTACGTTTGCCCGTTGTCAATCAAAAAGACCAGGAGGGCAACAACTGGTTATTTCAATCGCTAGATAATCCCATTGAAACAGAGGCAATATTAGCGACTTTAGATAAAAAACACCGCCTTTCGGCCATGATTCAAACCGATAAAAACGGAGAGTCGCTCTTACATCGAGCCTTTCATCACCCAGAGACATTTAAAATACTGTTACTCTCTCTCCCACAAAAACAACGCTTCGCAGCATTGAATGTAGCCAATCAATCAGGTCAAACTGTATTACAAAAAATGCTTGAACATACGAATATTTTTAGATTTATTTTCGATTTTTTGGTTCAGGAAAAACATACGGACTTATTAAAAACGACATTTGAATCTATGTCTCCAGCACAACTCGAGCGCGCATTAACTAAAAAAGATGCGCATGGACACACCATACGTGATGCGATGTCTCAAAATCCTTTTTTATCTGCCATCATACTCAATGCACAAAAAAAACATGGCTCATCGATGGACATGAAAAAGCGCTTGGATGATCTTAAAAGTACGCCAATAGAATCCACGAGTGAAAAGCAAAAGCAACTCAAGGCTGAACTTGCTGGACTGAAATCGGCGGTGGAGAACGATGGGCCTGCTGATGACGCAAAACCCAAACGGCTTTGATTGGAAATATTATGAAGATGAAAACACGACAAAAAAACTGGTTTCAAACCCATTGAGTATCGTTGGGGGTGAATATGGCTGATGATAAAAATGATTCCCATCCGAGATGGGACAATCAAAGCAACAATGCACAAACGGTTTGGAAGCGCTATGATGAAGTCGTTGCCCCCCAAATTATCCGCGCTGCATTGGCAAAAAATCCTCCTTGTCGGTTAAGTGATTTATATCAAGTGCTATCTGTTGCGCGATGTCGATGTGAATATGAAAAAGAACCTGTCAAAGACTTTAAACGATTTTCTAGTACGTTTGGCCTATTGCACAGTACTTCCGCATGTGAACCTAACATATCTGCTGATTCCTGGGGTCCCGACGTCGCCGACCTCATTAGGGAAAGAGTAACTGGAAATTATATTGGTATGAGTATTGTTTGGGGAAAACAATTGAACCACCCGGGAGGTTTTGTTTTAAATATATTAGAGCCTGTCTTTCAACAACTTTTAAGTACCAGTGATTTTTTTGAATTCATGCAGCTTGCTGGGCAGATGATGTATGCTTTATCAAACTATCCTCCTATAATCAGAGGCAGCGCCGCAGTTAACGGCTGGCTTATTAATGCTATTGCTAAAGAAAAATTTCACATACCCAGTAATATCAGGCCATTATTGTATGATTGGACGGCCTATTTTGAAGCACCTGATCAATACTCCGCTTTTTTTTTGATATCTGCCATCTCAAAATATCTTACAACCATCCCATCCGTTTATGAAAAAGATATAGAAAGTAAAGGTTTTTTTGATTCTCTTCCAGATATTATGAAAAAAAATCCTAACGTTAAGGCCAATCTTCAACAAAGACAGGATGCCTGGAAAAAAATAAAAAATTATGTTGCAGAGGCATTAGATGGATCAGATTTAACAGTAGAACAAAAAAAACATTTAGAATCCATTCAGCATGGTACCATTGAGTTTAGAGGGTTTTCTAATTCAATCACTCAACTCGTAAACGTATTAAATGGATATAATGAGAGTCATATAACTAATGATATACTGGATAAAACAATAAATGATTCTGGCTGCTCAAGAGAAAGATTAAAAAAAGCCCTGTTTCTTTACTCTAGAAGATCTGAGGCGTATATCTCTTCTTATGGTGATGCTGACAAACAAACAAGCTTGAATGCGGCTTGGGCTGATTTAGACATATTACTAACCCTCCCTAGCAAGCACTTGCATAAATTAAAGGCCTTTCTACCTACCCTACCTGATTTAGAATATGACAAGACCATATTGCCGGTGTCTGGATATGGTGCTGTTACCCTTTCAAGCAATCCTGAAACACAATCTGAGGAGAAATTACTAGAAATAATAAAGAACAAACCTTCCTTCGCCTGTTATAATAACACTATTTATTATATAGACCATGATGCCAAACCCATTGAGTTGCCAGGGGAATCCAGAATGGTGATGGAATCGCTTTCCAAATCGTTTGATGAGCCTCGAGATGTACCAATAAAAGAAATAAAAGAAATGGTTCGCATAATGTCCAATATGTTTGAAGCTCCATTGAGATTCAGCCCATCGATAAAGAGATTAATGGGAATCTGTTTTGCTACATGGGAAGACATTGCAAAAGTACCTTATAATATCTTAACCTTGGCCACTCCAGTAAACCCAACAGATGATCCAGAGACAAGGGAACTAAAAGATGGTCTTCAAACTGCAATATGGTATGGTGGTGTAAAATTTCAGGAATTAGCCGAATTAAGCATGGATGAAATAAAAATTATAACAAGCCCGGAAGCAATCGCTTTATATAAAAAAAACGAGTTCATTATCGCTAAGGATATATTGTTGAATCCTTCACTTATTTCTTCACAACCCAGTTCAGGGGCCAAATGCGATCTCCTGAAAAAAAGGTTATCTGAAATGACAGGCTCCAATAACTCACTTGAGAACGAATCTAAAATTCAAAAGAATCATTTTAAAAACAACTGATCCAGGAATATCCTAAGGTATTCACTCACGCTCCCCCATGTGCGCAAGGTATGCGTCGTTTTGGTATTCTTCAATTTTCGTTAATAATGCGGTCCCGAAGGGCTGGCTCGGATATCAGTATTATTCCTTTGGATAAACGTCTCGCTTACTTAATGCAACAAGACAGCTTCACCTCTCGTGCAGCACTCGACGACGGAAACATGGTCATAACAGAGCACAGATTTTTGTATCCATGACCATAATTATGCTCAAAATTGTACCCTTGATTTTTAAGCGTATTGAACGTTTCATTCTCGATTCGCCACCTAGAGCGCCCGGCACGCATGATGTGGTAAATATTTTTTTCTGAAATGCGGAGTTTTGTGACCCAGCTAAAATATTGCCGTTTGCCTGATTTTTTTGTTTCCCAATATTCCAATACATTCACGCGATAATCATGGTTAGCGTCGTTCAAAGGGACATTGTCATAGTATAGATATTTCCGTACAAATCCCACTCTCTATACTTCATCCAACAAATATACCCACTAACTGAATTCCGCTACAAAGCAATGCTTAAACGTTCAATCTCATGCAACATATAAAATGGCAGCGAAAGAATCCGCCTATCCGTATCAAAAGATAATGGCAGTTGTGACACCCTTAATCCAAAGGGTAGTTTTTTTTCCTGCATCATCACTTGTATTGATTTCAGACGTCCAATCGCACTGGCTTTGACCTCGATGGGTATGACCTGAGTGCCATATTGCATAACAAAATCTACTTCTGCCTGACTACTTTTTTGTTCACGGATCCAATATTGTAAATCGGCCTTTTTATAAAATGGTTGGTACGCTAACAATTCCTGACATACCAATTGTTCTGCCATTTCTCCTCGGTTTACTAACAAAATGTCTTTGCTCATTAATACTGAGGAGAGGAGCCCACTTTTTGCAGCTAATAATCCAACATCCAGAAAAAATAGCTTGTATTTGCTAAAATTTATTTGCGCATTGAGTGGCAAACCAGTAGCAGCCGTTGCATAAATTTTGTAAATAACCCCGGCTAATTCCAAACAATGAATCGCTTCTTTCAAAAATCGAGAATGCACATCGGGATTAATTTTATGGTATTTGGTTTGCTGTCCAATCAAACCAGACAATTGATCGAATACCGTTTTTAAATGTGCTTGTTTTGCGATTGAGGCATATTTAGCAAAATCGTCAGCGTATGTTTCTAAAATTCGGTGTTGTGTCTGTTGAAAAGCACCCGTAATTCCCTCATCCATAACATGATTCACTACAGCAGGCATGCCTCCGAGCATCATGTATACTTTTATTTCATCAAGTAGTGCTTGATGTAAAATATCTGGAACAGGTTTTGCAAGCGTTGCTTCTCGAATCATATCGATCCACATGTCCTTTTGAGTCGCTTGTAAATACTCCATAAAGGACAGTGGCTTCAAATACAAATACTGAACGCGTCCAACGGGCATTTTAAAACCCGGCTCTTGTAAAGCAAATTCTAATAAAGAACCCGCTGCAATGACATGCAATTCCGGCATGTCCTCTTTAAAATAACGCAATGCCTGAATGGCACGGGGACAGGCTTGAATTTCATCCAAAAATAGCAATGTTTTACCAGACTCTATGGTTCTACCTTGATAAACAGATATTTTTTGAAGAATGTCTTTCATTTCAAATGTTGTAAAACACTGAGCATATTCTGGATTTTTTTCAAAATTAATACTAATCGTTTCTTCAAAATGAATGCGCGCAAACGCTTCTACCAAGTAAGTTTTACCGACTTGTCGCGCACCACGTAACAACAAAGGACAGCGTTGTTTGCTGGTTTTCCACTGAAGCAATGCATCTTCTAATAATCGTTTCATGGGTGCGATCTCAAAAAGTACTAAAACATGGGGTTATTTTAGTACTTTAAGTACTGTATAACAAGGTTTATATGCCACAAATTGAATTCGAGCCTTATAA